>JAATFC010000239.1 GCA_015655435.1 Chitinophagales bacterium
ATTACTGAAAAAGATGAACCACTTAGCGGAAGTGCCATTGCAGCTAGCATGGAAGGGCAAAGACCTTTGCTCGTTGAGGTACAGGCGCTAGTTACGCAGAGCGTATACGGAACGCCGCAGCGCACCGTGAGTGGCTTTGATTTACGCCGATTGCAATTGTTATTGGCCGTATTGGAAAAACGTGGTGGTCTCCAATATGGGATGAAAGATGTTTTCGTCAATATTGCGGGTGGTATTAAAGTAGAAGACCCATCCATCGACCTGGCAGTCATCTGTGCGCTCCTCTCCTCTTACGAAGACATCCCTTTACCTCAATCCATTTGTTTTGCTGGAGAGGTTGGATTAAATGGAGAAATACGTGCAGTCAACCGAATGGAACAGCGTATCTCCGAAGCAGAAAAACTAGGTTTTGAAAAAATAATCGTTTCAAAATTTAACCGAAAATCATTTGACAAAAGTAAATTCAGCATTGAAATTGTCATGCTCGGAAAAGTGGAAGAACTATACAAATACCTTTTTTAATGGACGGTTGACAATTGATAGTTGACTATGAATATTCACGGAACAGATTTTGCATATTGCTCATTTTTTTAATGTTAAAATATCTGAAGTATTTTTCCTTCTTTTAAAAAGCAACAGGTCTGTTTTGAAAACAGACCTGTTGCAACTATAATTACTTAGACATCTATATTAATAAGCTGCTGTGAAATGTTGGCGAATGAACTTGGCATTGACAACCTCATCTACAATAGCAACAGCAAGGTCTTCTACCGACAAAATACTTCTGCCATCACCGTCAAAAACAGGACTGTTAACATTTGTTCTATATGTTCCGGTACGTCCTGTTTTTATAGTTTGGTTCATTTCAATTGCCGGAGAAAAAAACGTCCAGTCCAATACGGTATTGGCTTTCAGAATATTCGAATAATCCCGAGCCGCCGTTGCACCTTGTCGATACTCTGCAGGAAAACTAGGACTGTCCACCAACTGTTTTCCATCAATATACAAACTGCCCGCACCTCCTATAACTATCAGTCTTTTGATACCTGCTTTCTCAACTGCTGATTCAATATCCTTAGAACCTTGTAGGAAATCGTTGTAAAGATTGGGGTTAGTCCAGCCTGCATTGAACGAACTGACCACAACATCCACGTTATTACGTTTCAATTCCTCAGCCAATACGTTGATATCATTGATATCCAAATCAACTTTTGTTAGATTTTCATTTGTATCTAAACTAGAAGCATTCCTTGCGATTGCAACGACTTCCAAACCTCTGTTCAGACCTTCATTAACTATATGCGAACCTACAAATCCGGTCGCTCCGATTACTGCTATTTTCATTTTTTTTATTTTACAAGATTAATATTTACTGAGATTATTTTTTCAAATCCGAAACTAAATCCGCTATGCTCGTTCGATGCAGTTCTTTTAACAATCCGGCTTCAACTCTACCATTAATACCGGACATCATAAGATTGATGTTGCGACCAATAGTGCAAAGGGGATTCGGCGTATTCTTATTACCGGCAAAGAGTTCTGCTCCATCATACGTAATCGTAAATAGCTCGTCCAGATATATTTTTCGTGGATTTTTAATTAGTTTGATACCACCATTATTTCCTTCTTGAGTTGTAACGAGACCCGCTTTTTTAAGTAAGCTCAATTCCTTTCTAACCAATACTGCATTACAATTGATACTACTTGCGATAAATTCGGAAGTAATATATTCCTCACTTATTGCCAATAAGGAAACAATATGTATTTGTATTGCAAAACGGCTATTTAACATTATCTGTAATATTTTTTATTACAGTACAAAAATAGGAATATTTTTCGACAACTACCAAATAAAATTTGTTAAAACAAATAAGAAAACTGAGGAAGGAGAATTAAAAAACTTTCAAACCTGTATTCATCAACAAAAAGTACACCACCATATACACTATAAAAAAAGCAGACGAAAACGCAAAATAGCGATAGAATATCCTAGCGCGTTTTTTAAAAGGCAATGCTATCAAAATATGGAGAATATTGGTCACCAATGCAACTATAAAATTGACCAATACAATCGGTACGGAGAATATGAGAACATAAGCCGCTGGGACTATAACGATGCCGGATATCAATCCGTAAATCGCACCGCAAACAATGGACAACAGTACAAACCAAAGCGCATACTTGAATCCCAGCTTTAGATTTGTTCCAAAGGAATTGCGTTTTGCGTCTATATCAACAGCCTTGTTTTTTATAGGTTTAGTAGCTCCTCTTTGCTTTTTCCAGCGCGGCCACCAAATCACAAAACCTGTTACAAACAATGCGGTAGGAATCAAGCCTCCAAGCAATGCCAATATGCGCGTCGGCATTCCTCCAAAAGTCCCGTAATGCAACGGTTGCATCCAGCTCAATAGACCTTGTGCTACGTTGGGAAATTCTTTACTAGTAGCCAATACCTTTCCTGAGTATTGGTCTACCAATACCATTTCCCTTCTTCCCGTCATAGAGCTGCTCTTAGTCGAAATATCCAATCTGTAACTACCCGACGAATCACCCGGAAGTGCAATGCCCATTGGTTCTCCACCAGGGAAAGTTTGTTTACCTACTTCAACTATACGCTGCAAAGGCAGCGCAACTGCAGTTTTAGTATAGGTCGATTTCATTCCGTAAATATCAGCAACGACTTTGGGGTTTTTCCCGCTTAGCGAAAATACAATAGCAACTATCGGCAAATAAAAGCTAATACAAAAACCAGTCAGGGCAAGAACAGTGACCACAGGCGCGGAATAAAAGCCCAATACGTTGTGCCAGTCATAGTTTTGCCGTTTTCCGCTGGCACCACGCTTGACAGTAAGTACCTCTTTCAGATGCTTCCATTCCTTGGGAATCCACAATCGCAAACCACTTATCGTCAATATGACCAATATCAAGGATGCAATACCAACTATATATGTCCCAACCGTGGGAATCAACAAACTCGTATGGATGTCTGTAACAACATTGATAAAACCACTTTCATATAGCCGTTTACCACATAGACTTCCGTCAAACGGACTAACAAATACTTGTTTCTCCGCAGCATAGTCATAGAAAATATAAGGAGAATAAGGAGTCTTATAATCTGGCTTGTACAGATAGTTGACAGTCGTTTCGGGATGTGCTTTATGAAAAAGCAGGTACGCATCCACTAGACTTAATCTGGGTTTTTCCGACATCACCTTGAATAGTTTAGGATTCATCGCAGCATCGATTTCGTCCCGAAAAGTCAATATACTTCCAGTGATTCCGACTATTGCAATGATTGCCCCAGCTATGATGCCCAGATAAAGATGCCACTTGCCGTACCAGTTCCTTTGGTGGCGAGCCCAGTTTTTAAAAATATTGGTACGTTTTGCCATACTACGATTTTGCCCGAAAAAGCCTGCAAAGAAAATAACCTTTCTATAATTTCATTTGCATATTAGGGAAAAATTGGAATGATATATTTACGAAATTGGGAATTTTTTAGAAAACCATGTGCAATTCAAATAAGAATCCCTACATTATCTGCAAACGCAGGGATGAATACAGCAAGAAGAATTCTTATATTTTCACATAAATCTTCTTTTTATCCATCCAATAGGCAAGCAACCAACAGACCAACATGTAGACAATCGCTTGAACAAATGCACCCCAACTTGGCGTAAGCAGACTAAACACATTTACAAACAACCATCTCCACAAGTTCATTTTTCCCGGCATAGGTATCATGTACAGCACAATCACAAACAGTTCTGAAAACAGGTAAATCGCTAATGGATTTTTGCCTGGTATCACAAAAAAATCTATCCATTTTCCTGCATAGTTTTTAAGGTCGACTAAATAGATAATCGTTACCAATATCAAACAGTCCAGCCCCACAGTCAATAATGTAAAAGGGCTTGTCCATAGTTTTTTGGAAATTGGGAAAATGTAGTTCCACATAAACGCGATGCAGATAAGTAGGAATCCTATTATCGCGACTTTCAATATCGCCAACAAATCCTTATAGCTCCGTTGCAGATACTTGCCGACAAAAAAACCAGCTGCAACATTGGCTATTGCAGGAATCGTACTCAACAAGCCTTCCGGATCGAATGCAACACCTTCTCCATGATAAATGTGGTTATCGCCAATAAGCAAACGGTCTAGTTTATACACTGCATTGCCTTGCAAAGTCAAATCCCCAAACGCCAATAGCAACCACCAATACACTATAAGCAGAACACCCGAAACAATCAATACTGTTTTTTCTTTCCAATAGTAAAACATCAAGGATGCGATACAATAACACAAAGCAATCCGTTGCAACACTCCAAAAATCCTAGTATTCGATATTGGGGAAAATGTCCATATACCATCCTTCAGTTGAAAAAAAGGAAACCAATACATCAGGTATCCCAATAAGAACATAATGACGGTTCGCTTAAATATTTTGCCCAATACGGAACCGCTTGGCATCTGCGACCACTTTGAAGTAGCAAAACTCTGTGCATTTCCAACTGCGAACAAAAAGGAAGGAAACACCAAATCTGTCGGTGTAAATCCAAACCATGCCGCATGTCGCAAAGGCGCAAACGTAGATGCGCCATCTCCTGTCGTATTGACTATAATCATAAAGCATATAGTCAAACCTCTAAATATATCCAAGGCAAGAAATCGTTCTTTTGTTTTTTCCATACATCAGCGTTTAACAACTTCATTGAAAAAATTCGAGACTATAACGTACCAAAATTTACTCGCAATATAGTTTATTTTTTAGCGGCTCTGTTTTTGATGTCAGTCCTGATAGTCAATCATTCAAAATATCCATTCCTTCAATGTCACAAGAAAAAAGGATGCAACATAGAAATGCCACATCCTACAATTGAACATCTAACCTATGCTAAAAAAATTTAAATTTATTTCGAGGTTAATTGAAAGGTTGCAGTAAACCCCTTTATTACCCGAGAGGTTCTCTGAATACGCGTATTGGATTGCCACGCTCCAGTTGCTTATGATTAAGCCACTGTTCGACTTGTACTGCCAACATCTTTTGAGTATCCAGTGCATCCACTTTTGCTTTCAGCCGCTCCAGACTAAGCTTTTTATTTTCAAATTGAGTACGTCGGTCAGACGCCGTTACGCTGATTCCGGTCAATAGATGAATGGACCTTACCGAGGTTTCCAATTTGTTTACATTTTGACCTCCGGGACCAGACGCTCGAGTTGTTTCAAAACGAACATCACGTTCATCCCATTTGACACAAACCGGCACTTGAAACACCGCGATACCGACGAACCAATTCTTGCGTTTATGGTTATGGCGGAATGGACTGGATGCAATCCACTGAATTGTCCCCGTCCATTTTGCAAGAAAATCATCCAAATGATTTCCCGACAACCTGAACGTTATGGAAACATAAGCATTTGAAACAGGGCTTGTTTTTTTATCAATTTTAGAAATATCAAAACCTTGTTTTACTGATTCCTTTTCAAACTTATCAGCCACTAGCGCAACAGCCCGACAACATTCAACCGGACCATCGCCAGACGTTATATGTACGATTATCGTGTTCATAATTTATTCTTTATTCATACGAACAATTTTCGGAAAAAATCGTCCTTCTATATTTACCAATTCCTTCTGAGCCAACATTACATCATCGATATTTTTATAGGCAGATGGATGTTCCTCAACCGTTCCGCCCAGCAGGGTTATACCTTTCTGGCTTAATAGTTTTTTAAGTTCCGATACGGTCAATGATTCCTTTGCCCTTTGTCGACTCATCTGACGACCGGAGCCATGCGAAGCCGAATACCATGACATTGCATTTCCTTTACCAGAAACTATATACGCCGCATCCACCATATTGCTTGGTATGATTCCCAACTCGCCTTGATGTGCGGGAGTCGCTCCTTTGCGATGCACTATAACTTCATTTCCATCCACGTCTTGTTCTTTCCATGCGAAATTGTGATGATTTTCAACTATAGCAATCGATTCCAAACCCAATGCCTTCAATACATTGTGATGTATCTGCTCATGGCACGCTTTGGCATAGTCGCCAGCCAACTGCATTGACAACCAATATCCCTGTCCAGCTTCGGTATCCAAATCCAACCACGCCAAGGGTTGCGCTTGTCGTGGCAACTTACAAGTATTCATTGCCAGTTGGGTATAGTATTGAGCTATAGTTGCACCTAGTCCACGGCTACCGGAATGAGAGAGCAATCCAATATAGTTTCCTTTGGGAAGACCCAATACATTGTCCGTCTGCAAATCAATGGAACCAAACTCCACAAAATGATTTCCTCCTCCTGAAGAACCAAGTTGATACGCAGCTTTGGGAAATGCTTTTCGTAAAAGTTCTGTTTCCCCAAAACGAGAATCATCCAATATAGCATGCTCCTGCTGAAAATCCAGATGACCGTTCATTCCAAAATGTGTATAGTTCTTCAAAACAGTCTTCATTGCAAACGAATTCCTATTTATAAATTTTTCATTTTCGCCAATAATAGATAGCATCATACGGCATCCAATGTCCTGTCCAACAGCATAAGGAATGACTGCATTATTAGTCGCCAACACGCCACCAATAGGCATTCCGAATCCCGCATGTGCATCTGCCATCAATGCACCTCCTACTGAAACAGGCAGCTTCACACACCAATCCATTTGTTGCTTAGCAGCAGACTCGATATGTTTACTTCCGTAGATTTTGAGAGGATTGGGGTCTTTCAAGGTATCGTATTCTTTAAATTCATTTTCCGTACTCTTCCCTATCATTTTTTTAGCAACACTCGACCATATAGTATCTTCCAGAAAACAATTAGGATTGCGTATCAAATCCATCATGACACTTTCAATCTCATATTTATCGTGATGCTTGTAATGTTTTGAAATAATATTTAATGCCAGACTACGGGCAGCATTGTCCACAAGCCCGAGTCGGCTTAATTCTTTAGGTTTTAAAATAGCCATAACAATATAGATCATGTGTCCATCAAAGACACATCAATAGTTTATCCGTGACAAACACGGAGATGAAATAATTTTAATGTATTAATTCCTATTGTTGGACAAACAAATCCCCACTATCTCCAAAGGAGAATAATATTAAAACTATAATCAAAGGAAAAATGATTGCCAACCCTTAGGCTGCAATAGTGTAGAACGATAATATGTTAGTATGCCTAGTCATGATGATTGTGTATTTAAAAGGTTACACAATATTGTTTAGAATTGCAAAGGTAAAAACTCTGATTGATATATTAGAAAAAAACGACAATAATTTTATATTAAATGATAATGTGCAGCTACAAATATTTTTTCGTATAAAAGTTTTCTACTAACTTTATACTATAATTGTAGGATTAGAATGTGAATGACTACAGATCAGTATTATTATATGGAAAAATATCGCATCCTAACTTTAGTATTATAAGAAATCTTCTATTTTGTAACTCATTACCAGAATCAAATAAATTTGCAGAAACACAATAATAGATAAACTATAACAACAGGAAATAAGACTATCGTAACATCACTGTTTTAGTAATCCAAAATTCGATGAATAAACTGTCAGCAAAGACGTGTTCTAAAGCGCCTTTCTATAGGGATTTTTATGATTATAAAACAAGGTTAAATATACAACCTAAGCGACGAGATTAACTGTATGTAAAAGTGTATTGAGTGGTGCATTGATAGTATTGTTACAGCATTTTTAGTAGTTTAAGGAACTCATACAACTTCAAATAAAGAAACACATGTATGCTTAAGAGATTAAGTATAGTTATAACATTAACTATGTTATGCCATTTAATGTCCTGGAGTCAGACTCCAATGTTCGACATTCTGGTCGGCAATGAGAAGGTATCTACAAGCTGCGTAGGTGTTACCTTAACTTTAAAAAATACTTCTGTTGATACTACACATTCCTTTCTCTGGAACATAAACGGCTACGAAACAAAATCAACGTCAACTACATTTTCTTTTTTGAAAGAAGGAACATACCGAATAACGCTGACTGATAATATTTCCAACCTTTCCTATACACGCAGTATAATTATCAATCCTTTACCTAATGCTTCTTTTACCATAACACAAAACAATGTTTGTGTAGGAAGTTCAATAGGTTTTACTAGTACCTCGAAGGGTCAAGTTGCCATTCAGAGCTACTATTGGAGTTTTAACGACGAAGCTCTGATTTCGAATAATGCAACGACAAGCTATACATTCAATAAAGCCGGAAATAAAAAAGTTTACTTATTTGTCAAAGACGCAAACGGTTGCCTTAGTCCCACATCGGACGTGACACAGGTAGCCGTAAACGGAAATGACAATACTTCTTTCACGACATCAAACAATCTTTTTTATACCTGTTACAATACTCTAAACTTTGTCAACACCTCCCAAGAAATAGGATCTTACAACTGGGATTTCGGAGATGGAAATTCATTTAATGGAACAACCTCTCCGACGCATACTTATGGCAAATCAGGTCAATATACTGTCATATTAACGTCCAATACAAATAATGGATCGCAATGTGCGTCAAAGTTTTCGCATACGGTATATATTGGCAAACCTCAATTGGAAATAACAGCCATAAACGATATATGTACCAATACTACATTTAACATAAGTGCAACAGACGCTTCCGGAAATTTCAATTTTAATATAGATGACTATAATTGGCAAACGACGGACGGCAATTTCATTTCAGAAAATACAGCATTGTATTACACAACCGCAGGTATCCATAAATTGAGTGTAGTCAATAAAAACGGATGTCCATCCCCAACGTCAAAACAAATAACAGTCAATCCTACGCCCAATCTACAACTGTCAATCAGTCCGACTGGCAATATCTGTCAGATTATCCCGGTTACATTCACTGCCAATACAGACGACAATGTCACGCTTAAATGGCAACTGGGAGACGGCAATACGATAACGACAACGGATAAAGATACAATTATCCACACTTATCAAAAGATAGGAAACTATGATGTCTCCGTAGAAGCAATCAATAGTGTGGGATGTAGTGCGGTTTCACAAATACAAACTATTTCAATTAGCAGCGACTGCACAGACAACGGTACAGATTCAATACTCAATCCTATTTTCAAGTTCTCAAGTGCATGCGAAAACAAATATCTAGTTACTTTCGAAGTTAGAAACGGTAACAAAATACTTGAAAAAATTTCGGTAGATGGAAGGATTTACCCATTTGAAAGTGGCAAAGTAACCATACAATTGCCATTCAAGGGAAATGGTGCAACATACAGCGTCTTGGTAAGATTCGCAGATGGCACCTACGACTTTGCAAGGGACATAACCATCATGGACGAACATGCTAACTTCTCGATTAAGAACAATGAAAATGCATCTCGAAACTGTGCACAAAATAACTATACCTTTTCCTCAAACGACTATGTAAACAGTTCCAATATATCTAAATATATTTGGACTATAAAAGACACCCGAAACGATTCGACCATTTACCAAATATCCGGGAATAGTTACAGTTTTATCAACTACTATATTCCATACGCTTCAACATTCCAGATCAGTTTGACTATATTGGACAAAAGAGATCAACCGTGCCAATCAGACACAACACAATTATTAACTGTGTATGGTCCATCCGGAAATTTAAAATTTATTTCCGATTCCATATTTTGTACATCCAATGCGTCTGTTGTTTTGAAAAATATTTCAAATATGGGATCCGATACTTTCAAGTCCATGACTTTGGATTGGGGAGATGGAGTCATTAATTATTTTGAAAAAGACAATATTCCCGATACGCTCATGCACAACTATAATTATATTGGCAATGCCAATATAGTCAATTACAACATCAATCTAAAAATATCTGATGCTGTCGGCTGTACATCCAACCTCACGATTGAGAATAAGTACAGATTGTACAACCCACAGATTTCCATAGCACCGTCAGACTCGATATACTGCAGCACTAAGACCATTACAATCCTCAATCAATCCAAAATTATAGATCTTCAAACCAATGGATTTCTCTGGCAAGTAGGCAATACAATCGAAACATTAAGTCTGCGCCAATCCTTCAGTGCACCGATTTCCATCGTAGACTATCCTACATATTATAATGTAAAAATCACAGCAACTTATGGGAAAGGAATAACCTGCAAAAAAGATACGACATTCTTAAACTTAATAAAATTTGTCAAACCGAAAGCAGCTTTTACTATATTGGACTCCAATCAACTAGACATTTGCCCACCATACATTTTACACCTGAAAAACAATGCAAGTGGTTACAAGGCTTTGCAATGGACATTAAGTGATAGTATATACAATACAAGCTTTAAAGATACTATACTATATTATATCGAAAAAACCAACAACGATTCCATAAAGCTTAAAATCGATGGATATGACAATTGCTACGACTCAACTTCGCTTACATTTATTTCCAAAGGGCCCAAAGCTACTTTGACAAATGAAAATTATAAATCCTGTGTTCCGTTAGCAACAAACCTACGTCTATATAGTAGCGATCCAATTGAAAACTATTTATGGAATTTTGGTGATAGCACAGCATTTAGCAGTCCCAATGCAACAACAGTATCTCATGAATACTCAAAGGGGGGAAAATATATCCCATCAGTAACTATCATCGGTACTGTCGAATCAGGACACTGCTTCAACAACCTAGAATTAGCAACACCAATACAAGTGGATGAAAAGATAAATCTCCAGTTTCAAAATTTGTATAGTTATTGCCTAGGCGATTCGGTTAATGGAGGATTACAATTATCTACCGCCTCCAATGCTACGGATGATTTCACGTGGTCTACTAATACCTCATCCTTGAACACTATAATTACTGATAAAACAAAAAACCATATCACAGTAAAACCTACTTCACCAACAACATATACAGTATTAGCCAAAAGCAGAAACACTTGTTTGGATGAAACTGGTACTATTACTGTCGACACGCATGAATCACCCATTGTAACATTTAACGAGCACAATTTAATCTTGCCAGCCGGAAGCTTATTCAATCCAAGCCCCACAATACATTCGTCATTTTCAGATTTAAAATATCTGTGGACTCCAACATCTGGGATCGATAATCGATATATTAGCAATCCGCAAATGATTGCAGACAAAGACATCACTTACAAACTGCAAGTAACCAATACGTTTGGATGCACAGCCACAGATTCATTGCATGTAAAGACACTTTGTTCTTCCTCAAAAATCCTTATACCAAGTGCATTTACTCCCAATAGTGATGGAAAAAATGATATCTTTTATGTGAAAGGTTATGGAATCAAGATAGTTAATCATTTTATAGTTGTAGACAGATGGGGAAAAGTCGTTTTCGAACGAAACAACATCAACGCAAATGATATTTCAAACGGTTGGAACGGTTATGTAGACAGACTACAGGCACCGGCTGGCACATACGTATACTTTGCAGATATGACTTGTACAGAGGGGAACAAATTTCATCTAAAAGGCACTGTCGTACTGATAAAATAATTAAATATGCTATTGATCCATATACGTAAAATGTATATTGACATTTTTTCTACAAATACTCAAAACGATGGAGTAAAAGCAACCAAACATCCGAGTCGAAAACCTTATTTTTTAAGTATTTTCCCAATACGTTTTCGCTCATCTTTATTGACAAACAAGAAAGAAACATATAGAAGAATCAACCATATTGGTATTAGTTCGACAGGAGTTTTAAGTCCAGTCATCCACATAACAACCAATATACCACACAAAAAAATAAGGCATATATAGTTACTCATTGGATAGAGAAAGGATGGAAACTTAGTCTTGATATTTGTATGTGCCATTTTGAACTTAATATGCGTATAACTAATCATAACCCAATTAATAACAAGCGCAGAAACAACTAATGACATCAATACACTCAGCGCTTTTTCGGGCATAATCTTATTGACAACTATACAAATAGCCGCAAACACTGCGGATATGAGAATCGCACGGACAGGAACGCTGTTTTTGTTTAGTTTGGACAAAAATGCAGGAGCATTCTTTTGCTCCGCCAGACCAAATAGCATTCGGCTATTACTATACACGCTACTATTGTATACGGAAAGTGCAGCAGTCAACACTATAACATTTAAAACATTGGCAACAAGTCGTGTAAAGGAAACTGTTTTTCCTAAAACATGAAATTCAAACCCATTCAACCGTTCAAATACCATTACAAAAGGGCTACTTTTATCCGTAATATTTGCCCAAGGAGAAAGAGAAAACAATATAATCAACGCTCCTACGTAAAAAATAAGAATACGGTAAATAACCTGATTCGTCGCTTTCGGAATATTTTTTTCCGGATGTTCTGCCTCTGCCGCTGTAATACCAACGAGTTCGAGTCCTCCAAACGAAAACATAATCAAAGCCATTGCCGACAGCAATCCTTGATAACCAACCTTACCGTCAGGAGATAACCAACCTTTTGGAAAAAAACCGTCATTGTTCCACAAATTCGAAATGGTCGCTTGCGCTCCGCCCGTGCCGCTGATAAGCAAATATGTACCAAACAATATCATCGCGACGATGGCGACGACTTTGACAATGGAAAACCAAAATTCCACTTCACCATATACTTTTACCGAAGAAAGATTAAGCGCATTGATGACTATAAAAAAGAATGTACTCGAAACCCACAATGGAATCTCCGGCCACCAAAACTGAACATAAACACCAATAGCAGTAAGTTCCGACATACTGACCAATACATATAGCATCCAATAGTTCCACCCGGAAGCAAATCCAGCAAAACTTCCCCAATATCTATACGCAAAATGGCTAAAGCTTCCTGAAACAGGCTCTTCCACCACCATTTCGGCAAGTTGGCGCATGATGAAAAATGCGATGACGCCCGCCAGTGCATACCCCAATATAACAGATGGCCCAGCCAAGACAGCAGCAGGCCCAATACCCAAAAACAATCCCGTACCTATTGCTCCACCCAAGGCTATAAGTTGGATGTGACGGCTTTCCAATCCCCGTTTGAGTTTAATATTATCTGTGTTTTCCAATTTTCTTATTTTTTAAACAAATCTGCAACCATATTTTCAAACGGCTAAAAATAGGCATTGTTATGGAAAAACCAGGCATTGAGCATCTAATATATTATTCAACAACCATTCTAATATTCGAATATGGTAAAGGCATTATGGAAGCTGTTCATAGTTATGGCATTTGTGTCATGCCATAATACGGAAGCCACAACCCCGGCACAATCCTCACCTAAAATAAAGCAGAAATACGACACTAGCGATTTCTATTTCAAGCTATCCAAGGCAGCTATAAGTCTTACCAGCCAGAGAGTTATTTACGACCCAGCATATATTTCTATCCCATACCCCAATGGCGACGTACCTGCCAACAAAGGCGTATGCGCTGATGTAATTATCAGAGCATACCGCTTATTGGGTATCGATCTGCAAAAGGAAATACATGAAGACATGGCTTCGCATTTTGCAGAATACCCGACTATATATGGACTGAAAAGAACGGATGCCAATATTGACCACCGACGAGTGCCCAACCTCATGAAGTTCTTCAAGAGAAAAGGTACTTCGTTGCCCATATCCGCCAATAGTAAAGACTTCCAATATGGCGATATCGTTTGTTGGGATTTGGGGAAACAATCACATATTGGAATAGTCATACATGAAAAATCAGTAGACGACTCAATACCATTGATTGTACACAATATCGGCGGCGGCCAAGTCGTGGCAGATTGCCTTTTTGACTATCCGATTATCGGGCATTATCGATACAAGAAGTAACCAAGAAAAAGAAACGAGCATTAAACCTTGTTGTTCGAAGCGTACTTTTTTCTTGCTTTTACTTTCCATGGAGCATCAATCTGCCAGTCTCCCGCCATGACACAGCCATAAGGCATAATTTCGTCTACTACCGTACCCAAACCAAACTCTTTCATTTGACGTTTTACCGAATCTGCATTTTTGTATGCGCTTGGCAATTCAGAAATATCAATATGATTGGAAAAAAATCTAATATCCAAACCTTTCGTTTCTTCTTCGAAAATCTGTGCTATCGTTTTCCCCGCATTATTTTTTTTATGTTGACCTCGACTGATATTTCGTCCGGCACCATGCGGTGCAAATCCAAGATTGCTAACACTTGCGTTTCCTCTCACAATCAAGACAGGTTCACTCATATTTAAAGGAATAAGCCTCAAACTATCTTTGCTATCCGGAACGAATTTATCATCTAATGGAGTTGCTCCTTTAGCATGATAAAACAAATCACCATCTTTAAATACAAAATTATGTTCGTTCCAAAATCTGTCTATTGGATGAATATTCAGTTTTTCCGATGTCGCATTATGAATAGTCGTATGATTCAGTTTCGTCCATTCTCTAACTAATTGCAAAGCCATCCAATATGCCTGACCCTCTTCCGTATCAAAAGGAATCCATGCATTTTTTTCCGGTGTTTTTGGAGAAATTTCTTTTCGAAAATATTCTGCCACTTTCATTCCCTGCGAATAAAGGTTGGCGCCAAATCCTCTGCTTCCGTGATGTGTAACCATCATCGTCTCTCCGGTGTTCTTAGAAACGCCAACGAAAAGAAAATGGTTTCCATCCCCTTGCGTCCCTAAATGCGATTTTGCAAGGCTTAAGCTCTTCTCTGAATTAAGGTATTTGTTTGTTTTGATTATATCTTCTAGTTCCGTTGGCAATACTGAATATTCATTACGACCTCCTCCACCAAAATGCGTAACGGAATGCGCTATATCCAAAACAATTTTAGGTTCGACTTTACCAAAATTGGTCATCATTACGGAGCAACAAATATCTGCGCTATGCATACCCGGATGAATTGCGTTTTTAGCTATGACTACACCTCCGACAGGAATCTGTCCCGGCCCTGTCGGACAAGCATCCGGCATCACCGTGCCACCGACCAAGGTCGGAGTTCTCATCAATTCATCCATAGTTGAAAACACAGATTCTACATTTGCAACCTCATCCTCTGTTTCAGCTTTAATGTTTTTATAATAATCCAATGGTTCTGCTCTAAGTTCCAGATGCGTTGGCCGAACGGACTCAATATAATTTTTGAGTTCATCGCCATATATTTGATGTTCGTTGGCATACGTTATTACATCTTTAAACCATCTAGCAGATGCATACCCTAACTCAACTAAATCTTTTCCCGTTATCATACATTTATGTTTTTTGGACAATACAAAGATTGACCCTATACTACGCACTATAATTGCGTAGTGAAAAATAAAATTATTTTAAATAAAATCGCTCTTTCACACTCAAGTTATATTCCTTTAATACTTTCTCTAGTTTGGCGTTCGCACCAGATTTGGATATGTTCAGACTTCGCAATGATTGGAGGTAACCATACAGCATTGACAATATACTTTCGCGCTGTGCTATTGGTATGGATTCATTCTCATTACAATTGCGCTTTTGCTCGATAGCGTTTTCCAATAAAGCAACGACTTCATTCCTTTGTTCAAACTGGCATCGCAATTCCATTATATCCAAAGCAGGCAAAACATTCCGTGCCGCCAATGCCGCAGACAACAATCCTCTAATGGCATAAAATACGGTTTTATAGTTGTTTTTTTTACCGCTTTCAAATAATATCAAATGACTTTTTGCCAGTGATAAATAGTGAAAATACAAAGCTGCCATATCTATGTTTTTCAATACTTCCTCACGAAAATTATCCCAGTCCGGCATTTGATTATAATATATAATACTGCTGCGTAACCATTCAAGTATATTGGGATTACTCTTTGACAATAATTGGCATAATTTATCCAAACTAAAAGACTCAAAATCAAACAGTCCATCCATCATGGAAAGCGTATCCGGCTCTTTCCTAAAACCGAAATATTGCTCTTTGGACAATAAGTGGCAACCCCTTACATCAAAATCGCTATCTGGGCTAGCCATTCCCCAAAGTCGACTACCACTTTCACAGTAGAACAAGGGTATTTCTAATCCATTTTCAAATTGTTCTAATATTTTTGTTTTCATTTTATAATGATTTGATAACGATGTGCCAAATACATTGCTATAGTTGACACACCGTATTTACTTAACAAATATCTCCTTCAACTGATTGACAATATTGCTATTGCCGGACAGAGTTATAGCACCGATTTTGTCGGCAATTTTTTCCATGTACTCCATCTCTTTCAACTTCCAGAGCACTTCATTTTCTTCCATCATCTTAGCCGTATTCAACATGCTACGCGTAGCAGCAGTTTCCTCACGACGCATGATGCTATTGGCTTGTGCCTTTTTCTCGGCAATCAATACTTGATTCATGATATCTTTCATCTCGCCGGTCAATATCACATCACGGATGCCGGCATCTGCAACATTCAATCCGAGCGCTTCAGCTTTGTTTCCAAAGTTGTTCAGGATTTCTGCGCCAACATTATCTTTTTTCGTCAATAATTCATCCAAAGTCAGAGCGCCTACAAATTCGCGTAAAGCCAACTGCATCAATATATAGAGCTGTTTTTCAAACTCTTTGTTTTCCAGAACGGCATTTAATATATCCACGACAATGTAACGTACGTAGAAGTTGATACGCAGATTGGCTTTATCCTTTGTCAACAATTCTTGACCGGAAATTTCCATTTGTTGCATTCGCGTTTCTACGGATTTTATTTCAATAGAGACTTCATTGTTCCAGAAATAATAGGCACCGGCTTCAAGCACTTTAGAAAACTTACCATCGATGAACAACAATGCTTTTTGCTGATTGGCTACAACACATTTACGCACATAATTTTTCAACAAAATATTTTCCAAAATATTTTTGTTTACATTCTCAGTTATCTCCACTTTAGTTAAGTCCATTCTCTCGAAACGACGGTCACCAAAGCCTTTCCAATACACATACTGACCAGCCGTCAATACATTGGAGAACAATCCATTTTCATACAAAAGTGCAATTTGTCCATCAGATATTTTCACTACGTCCAATAGTTCTGCCAATTCATTGTTTTGCAACAACAATTGAATGTCCTCAACGTTTTTGAACTCGTTTTTCATCTCATGGATTTCCACTTTCTTATTTCCAAAAATCCAATATTTTCCGTCTTTCAATAATTTTATCAAGTGTCCATTTTCAAATACTAATCCTATTTGATATGCTGCGATTGTTATCCTTTTCATCTTATTATATTTTAATATTTATCGTTTACAATTTTAAAAGAGTACTGGTGCCATTTGTCTTCAGACATAAACGGAACTAAGTATTTGTAAATAAATTCACTTTTTATGCGACTGGTTGCTATAAGATTGAGTTGCACAAACAAATAGTTTTTCGCTTTTAAAAAATGATTTTATTTATAGTCGAAACCACTTATAAAAACATCTTTCATTTGCAAATACACTATATGGAATGTTGGCTCAAATTCTTATTTCAATACCAATAACAGCCAAAGTTTTATTCACCTACAAAGAACTTATTTACTGGTTTTGTCGGAATATTGATCGAACAACCGACAAATAGCACTAGGACTCCTCGCCTAGAAAGAGACATTTTTAACGAGACTGTCTGAACTCTGGTGGAATAGATTATGAGTCTATCCTAAATGTGCACTACCATTATGCTACATCAACCTTAATTGACGGCGGGACTCGAACCCACAACACCATTCTAGATAGTTTAGGCAACTACCAAAGCCATCTAAACGACTGCACAGCACCTCTTAATGTATGTTTCAACAAAGTGTACCGCAATAGTGCTATTTAGAAACA
>JAATFC010000111.1 GCA_015655435.1 Chitinophagales bacterium
AAAATATCACACGTGCGGTTGCCACCCTTCTTCATGGAGACCTTAATATTACAGGCGACGCAAGTTTCAAACGCGAGCTTTGGAGATACAATAGCCAGTATCTATCATACCAGATCGGTTATGGACCAAACGACGTCAGGACTTTGGGAACGCCTACCTCTGTAGCGATTACGGATGGCATGGAATTGCCACTTAAAAGTGGAGACTTTTTTAAGCGGCTAAGTTTAGTTGGGATAAATAGAACTGTTCCATTTGATTGGGTGTTTTCCCACCCAACGCAGAATGGATTCTCCTGGCATGATAAAACCCTTCTATGTACCTGAATATTTCAAACATAGAGATCTCTTTATTTTTAAAATGCTTGTGGTAAACAAATTCCGTTTTTAATGTTTTGAAAAAGCCTTCTGCCTCCGCATTATTGTCCTAACAGCTTCCCTTGCAGCTCATACTTTCGGTGATGTGGAAATTTCCTAACAAAGACTTAAATTCTTTGCGGGCATAGTATACACCTCTGTCAGAATGGAATACCGGTCTTGACTTTACGACTCTGGTCTTGACGGCAATCTTCAGTGCTGCCATAACTGTATTTTAGCCATCATGTCGCTATTGAATGAAAATAGCCTACTACTTTCCGGTCTGCCAGGTCTATCACCGAAGTTAGGTACAGCCATCCTGTGGCGGTTTTGACATAGGTTATATCGCCTACCCATTTTTGACTGATCCCCTCCGCAAAAAAATCTCTTTGGATGCGATTTTCATCTGACCTATAGTCATGCTCAGAATCCGTAGTGCCGACCTATCTCTTACGTACCTTACTGCGTAAATGCATCTTTTTCATCAACCGAGCTATATAGGACCGGGAAATATTGTATTGTTTCTCTTTCAGTGCCTGAGCTATATGGGGACTACCATAAATGCGATGATTATTGTCAAATTCCACTTGTACTAATGCTGACATTGCTTCCGTTTTCCTGTTCCTATTGCTTTTAGGCTTTACCTGCCATTTGTAAAATGCACTGCTGCTTACTTTCAATACCTGGCACATCTTCTCAACTGAAAATTCGTTTACGCCACTTTTTATAAATTCATATATTTTCAGTCTTTCCTTAAAAAGATGGCCACCGTTTTTTTTAATATCGAATTCTCCAGCTCTGCTACTTTCAATCTCTTTTCAATTCACGGAGTTCCCGCCCCCATGGACTTAATTTATTATTTTTAGGAACTAATGTACCTCCGCTAAATTGTGGACCCCTGCGCCATTTACTTAGTAAATCCGCATCAATATCCAGCTCTTTGGCTGCCGAAAATACCGATTCTTTTACATAGCACAGTTCTACTGCCATTTTCTTAAACGGTTCTTCAAATAATCTTCCCATCGTTAGACAAATTTAATTTCTTAATCATCAAATCCGTCTCCACTCAAAGGTGGCAACTCTAAAACATACCAGACACAGTACGGTGGAGGCAATTTACTATGCTGCCAATGCAATAGAACTTGTGATATGCCGAGTACCCAAACTTGGTTCTATCAGCAGATGGACTGACTTTTGTTTTATTTGGACAGGTTGGTTTTCTTTAAATAAAAGTCCCGCATGGAAATGCAGGACGGTTTATCTATCTAAATTTAAGAAACACCATTCTTGTGCTGTTGTATCTAAAAGTATTGTTTCTTATCTCCCTATTTTATGACTTAGCCTTAAATCATTTTTTTACGAACTTGAGGTACTTTGTCGTACCAGACTTTTCAACTATGTGTATTATATATGTACCAGAAGTCAATTGACTAACATTGATTCGTTCGGTCTGGTTTTGTATTGCCCGTTCCACTAAGAGTTGTCCAGAAATGCTAAATAATTTTAGCATGGATCCCACAGGAGCTCCTGTAACAGTCACCACATCGGCGACTGGGTTCGGGAATAACTTTATTGTGTTATTAAGTATATTGACATAAGCTACGTTGCCATATTTCGCCGTTCCGTCTAAATCGTATTGAACCAAACGGTAATATTTTTTCCCACCAAGAGCATTATAGTCGGTATATGTGTATGATGACCCGCTCTCAGCCCCAGCCTTTGGTTTTACTATTGCAATACTGAACCATGTATACGTATCCTCACTTCGTTAGACATCGAAATATTTATTGTTTATTTCAGTCGCCGTTGCCCATTCCAGAACAACGTTACTATTGAGTATGGATGCTGTCAGATCTTTTGAATACACTATAGGCAGCACCCAGGAAAGGGGCACGGTAAAAACGGAGGTTGACGTGCAACCTGAATTATTGGCGATAATGCTTACGGGAACGGACGAAATGGAAGCCGTTGATGTTGCGTTTACGTTAGACGCATTTATGTATCCGGTAGTAGGGTTAAAGAAAAAACCTGCATCAGATGGAACCTGACTAAGGGATGAGAACGAACCGTCTGTAATCGTAATATGATCTGTGCCTATATAGGACTGCCCCCTTGTCGCACCATTAAAAATAGTTCCACTTTCTGGCGTAATCTTAGGCGTGGAATATGTCGTAAAAGTGACAGAAGTACTTCCTGTTCTGTTGGGGCATGCATTGTCAGTAACCCGCACGTAATAAGTATGATTCCCAGACGATAGGTTTCCAAGCTGCAGGTTTGGAGTGGACGCCATTACACTAACAAAGTCAGATGTTGATGACCATTGGTATGAATAGGTAGACGAAGGCGTGGTAGTTGCATTCAGCAATGTTTCTTGTCCTGTGCAGGAAACTCCGTTGTTAAGAGCTGTCGCTATTACGGTATTCGGAACCCTATATACCTCATATATAGACGCAGTCGGGGCAATTGCCGCCGCCGCAGAGAGTGTAATTTTGACACTTTTGTATGGAAAGGCGGCAGTAGGCACTGCGAGTCTAGCATATTGCTGACCTCCTATATATAGCAATGTTATCAGATTTGCAGTTGACGTGCTGTATGTACCCCCTGTAGCGTTGGTGAAGGTGAATGAAAGATAGTCCACTAAAGATAGCAATGCCGACGAACTCTGATAAATTACAATAAGTGAATCCCCAGAAGTTCCTTCTGCCTGAAAATTAACGTTCAATGTGGCCGAACCTATCCCTAGGATACTTATTAGCGTTGATAAGGTTGATTCCGTAGATAAATCTCCGTCTATCGAATTTCCCGGGTCTGCCACGGACCCTAGAAATGCTGAGGAGGAAACACCTGTTGGATTGTCACAGTTATTGACTTGAGCATGTGTATCCAGTGGAAAATAGATAGATGATGTTATAATCAGCAACCTTAGATAAATTGTGTAGATATTCAGTTTCATAAGACATATAAATTAAAAGTGTATAATACAATTGTATTTAAGCCAAACATTGTAATTATATGGGACAATAAATGACTGTATTTGTGTTGCATAAAGATTATTATGGCCAAGAAGCCAGTGCCAGTTTCGATTTGCTTTCCAGGACGGCATTCAAGGAATTGTAATTATAACAAATACCTATCAAAGCCGTCAGGGTTATGCAAGATTTCGTTTCCAATTCAGCTTAAAGGCTGGATACGTCGGTTCTTACTAATAAAGAAATTCGAAGTGTTTGTTTAAATTCTTTATGTTACAGAGCTCTCATTATAGAGTTCTCAATTCCATGTTCTTAAAATCAACCTCGCAAACATAGAATGATGTCCGGTTATAGGCGGGAATAAAAACAAATAACTTAACATTTATAAATTATATAATTGATAAATATCAATTTTCAAAGAAATAAAAACCATAACGTAGTTATGTTCTATGAAATTTGCCCAATCGGGAGCTTTGGTATATGATTGCTGTAAGTCAGTCTTCGTTGTGCAATGTATAGTTTCTGAAATGCCCTATAAGTAAAATCACCCTAAACATTATTAATAAACTAATAAATATTGAACTCAATATTCAAATGTTGAAATATTTGCCCATCCTAAAAAAATTTTTGCTTTTAAGGGAAATTCCTGAAGACATTTTGACCTCTTTTCTAAAAAACTCCAATTTTTTAGAATTAAAGAAAAAAAATCTGTTATATGTGAAGGGAAGTACCGACAACAAGGTATATTTCATTATAAAGGGACTAGCAAGAAGGTATAATGTCGTTGGAAACAAAGAAGTTACAGAGCTATTCTACGCCGAGGGTGATTTTGTTGCAAACATTGACTTTATCTTTCTTGACGGGTCAAGCAGATCGACGGTGGAGTGTATGTCCGCATGCAAAGTGATCTCATTTTCCAGCGATTTTTTATTTAGGGAACTTCGTACCAACAACGAACTGCAATTTAAAATGTACAAAGCTCTTTCAACCTACAACAAAAGACTTGACGAAAGAATTAGGCTTTTAACGAATTTCCCGACAAAAAAATTAAGCTATTTGAGGTTTAGGGAAATATATGGTAGCATAGTTGACAGCTTTCCCAACAAGGACGTGGCATCTTATCTGGGAATTTCGCCTGAATCGATGACCAGGATAAAAAAACAGATAAAAATGGATTTCGTCGTGCCTGAAAAAGACGAAAAAATTTCGATGTATTAAAGGCAGGTATATAGAATAAACGTCCCTTTAAAAGAGAAGATTTTTTAAATGGCAATTCTAATGCTTTCTTGCCCGATGAAAGTAAAGCCGCATCTCAGCGTATCTACTTTTATATAGGGTACGATTGGAAAATTCCCGCAACAAATTGTTGAACTAAACCTGCGGTACCCTTTTGTTCCTAGCTGTTGTAAATTGGGAAAATAAAATACATTCCTTATGACAACTAAAAAAAAACCGCAGGAGCTAACATGGAGTAAAAACCTCCACGAAGCGTGCCGTGAGGTTAAAGGCTTTAGGGAACTGTTACAAAGATATGAAAGAATCATTTCTCTATTGGGTCGCAGCAGGCGAACATTCGAGGGCTATATCGGCGTGAGGTCCAAAATGCGGTGAAAATCGCTGCCCGGGCAGCCAAAATACAAAAAGATGTACATCCACACATGCTGCGCCACAGTTATGCGACCCATATGCTGGAAGACGGTGTCCGATATTGTTACCATTAAAAACCTGTTGGGCCATCCCCATGTAGACACGACGATGGTGTATCTGCACGTCTCCCAGATCCTCGGACAATTGTCCCCTTGATAACTTGTTTTCCTTATGCAGCCGGGATATGAAGTAGCGAGGATAATACGCCATACAAATATATCCCTGAGCCGCCTAAATATCCATCAAGAAAAAATCTTGCGCGCATTGTCTTTGTGCAGAACTGCAGCCTTGGGTGGTCACGTGGATGACTGTGCTGCGGCAATATATCCATCAGCTACAATAATAGTTGTAGGAACCGACATTGCTCTAAATGCCAAGGTCACAAACACAGGGAATGGATACACAAAAGGGAACTGTATCTATTGCCCTGCAAGTATACAAAGGTGAACTGCTTTTTAAATGCTTAAAGACGGACTCGATATTTTTTAGTTGATGAAACATGTTTTGGGATTGATGAATGATGAACGATGAACAATGAATGATGGGTGATGATTGTTGGATGATGAATCTTTTATCTTTCATCAACCATCTTTTATAAATTAACTTTTCATTCCGGGAATGAGTTTCGTTGCTTTACTAAGTAAGAAGCTGTTTAAACTTATTTATGATTGTGTGGATAAAAGTCGAGGCGTTATTAGAATTATCCACATTTTGGAAAGAAGCCCAGTAGGCAAAGATTTTTGTTTTGTGAACCAAAACCAATCAAACTGGGCATCATCAGCGAAGATAAAATAGACAAATGGATTGTCCCACATTTAAGCAAAGGCAAGCGTGGGTTTTCGACAAAGACAAGCCTAACAAAGATAGTGTTGGCGATATTAAAACGGTTAAAAACAGGTTGCCAGTGGCGCGAACTGTGCCTTTTGGAATATTTTAAAGCAGGGGGAAATAAGTTGGCAAAGCATTTATTATTATTTCAATAAATGGAGCAGGGACGGTTCTTTCAAAAAAGTGTGGGCGTCGTTGCTACGTAGGTACAAGACGAAGTTGGACTTATCATCCGTGCAGTTGGATGGTAGCCATACGCCGGCCAAGAATGGCGGAACTTCTGTTGGTTACCAAGGGCGAAAGTCCTGCAAGACGAGCAACAGTTTGTTTTTGTGAGACAATCAGGGACAAATGCTTGCGGTAAGTACACCGCAAAGCGGTGAACATAACGACTTGGACGAAATAGCAGCGGTGTTCGATGAACTGATAGGTATTTTAAAAGCAGCAAACATAGAAAGCAAATGGCTGTTCCTCAACGCAGATCCGGGTTTTGACCGTGCGGCTTTTAGGGAACAATGCTGTGAAGACAAAATAGAAGCCAACATCAAAAGCAACCCGCGCAACAACAAAACAACACAAACAGATGAACCGTTTTTTGATGAATTGTTATACAAAAGAAGAACGAAAATTGAACATGCCAATGCTTGGATGGACAGCTTTAAGGCACTACTCGTGCGCTTTGAAACAAGGGACTTTACTTGGATGGACTTGCAATGGCTTTCTTTTATCACTCTCTTTTGCAGAAAATTAAAAGTTTAAACAGCTTCATCCAGATAAATCCAAGAAATATCTTGCGTTTCAATCGAAATTAATTCATTTTTTTCATAGACAACCATTCGTTTTCGCTTAATATCTTCCTCATTTTCGGGAATAACTGTTTCATTTGGTTTGGGTTGAGATTGTAAAGTTTTTAGATGATTATTTATCATATTTAATTCTTTCAATTCTTTATTCAAAGAAGCAATATGCAAATCTGTGGCTTGTTCGTACTTTCTGTAAACCAATCGAATAAGCAAACAACACAAACCCACAATTACCATCAAGATGGTACCCAACAAAAATTGCCTGAACAAATTATCCATTTCAGACTGAATCAATCCAATATTGGCGTG
>JAATFC010000374.1 GCA_015655435.1 Chitinophagales bacterium
AGCATAGTATATTACTAACCTGAATTGGTCTTCTACACATGGGTCTATCCAACATCTTTTTTTCTGTTCATATTCGTCCATTAGTCTAGCGCCATCCTTGTGTTTTAATTCGTTGAGAGAATAATAACCTAGAAAAACAAGGTCTTCGGCAAATCTTATTCCGATTGAGGGAATCGTCTGAAACTCTGCCAGTGCGTGTATTTCTTTTGCTCGTTCAGTTGTGTTGTTGAGCAATACTTCCAGCTCGTCGGTCGCAAAGTTTAGAATATTTGCAATCTTGATTTTATTCTTTCTCAAGTTTGCTTTTTCGATATCTGTCAATGGTAGTTTGATGGTTGTCTTATTTTTCATATTGGACAAAAGTTAGCAAAAAACGTTTTTATAGTCGTTAGAAAATACGGTTGTGTTGTATATGTTTTTTGTATTTATAGTCAGTCAAACTATGACTATAAACGGCATTGCTCTTTGTCATCATACAAATTGAGCATCTCTTGTTAGTTTGCTTTTATCTAAATCCAATTCGTGGCTGAACAAGTCAGTTAATACTTTCGCAATTTCATTTTTATTAAAGGTCTTTGTGTTTCGTCTTGATTTTAGATAATTTTCCCTTGTCATTTTTTCAGCTATTTGTCCAATTTTGCAGGTCAAGTTCGTTTCCAATTTTGTTTGCAAACCAAAGCCCGACAATTGAAATAATCAATGCTGAAAGTCCAAATTTCCAATTGAAAAAAAACTCAATAATTGAAACAAGAAGTGTAATTAAAAAAGCAACAGTTACCCAATGAGGTGGTCGCAAAATGTTTAGTTTGAAGCCTAGAAATTCTTCCAATTTCTTTGTCTTTAAACGTCTGTTTTGTCGTGGTAAAATATCTGCGAGCAAGAAGTTAGGAGAAATTGTTTTTTTGTCTATTTGGAGTGTTGATGAGATTGCATCTCGAATTTTGTAGAATGCTTGCTGACTTGTGCAATTGTCTGAATCATCAAGTTGTATTTTGTTTGTAATATAGTCACAAAGCTGTCCAAATGTAGTGACGTGAGCTAATTCACTATTAACGAATTTAATATTAAATGAAGTTTCTACTTTTAAAAGTAGGTTTTCGATCTCTTCGATGTCAATATTTTTAAGCTCATAGTTTGTTGTCATTGCATGTATATCTTGATACCAAATATACATTATCTCTCTAAAAACGTGTCTTGAAAGAATTATAGTCGCAATTCATCAAAAAAGGGTTATTCGAATACTCGGATAACCCTTCTGTTCTTAATCCATGCTAACCTAATCTCTAATTCATCTAACTAACCACAACGACTAAGCTTTTGATGATGGCAGCCAATTTCACTGCCTCGAAAATGCGTTGTTCAGAACCGCCGTGTTGTCGTACGGAAGCTTCGTGCGATGTTACGCACATTTCGCAACCGTTAAGGGAAGACACAGCCAGACTCAACAGTTCAAAAAATTCCTTGCCCAATACCGGATTCATCATGATGCTCATCTTGATGCCCGCCGGCATACTGTTGTAGGTCTCTTTATTCATGAAGTGACGGAACCTGTAAAATACGTTGTTGGCGTTCATGAGTGAAGTAGCGGCAACGACTTCAGCGATTTCTTCGTCAGTTGCACCTTCTTCCTTAGCCAAAACTGTAAAGCCTTGTTTCAGTACATCGGACTTCTCGTTGATGGCAGTCGCTAGTGCGAGGAATGCGGCTTCTTTTTTGTTTAAATATTGTGTGTTGTTGACAACGTTGCCAACATTGATTTTCAGGTCTTTGATATATCGAGCCTCCACTTTGCTCAACGCTTCCACGTTGTCTGAAGGCGTATAGTCTTCCACTTTAATTGCATCCAATAGTTTGGATAGCGTTTCGTTTAATACTTCTGCCATTGAAAATTGTTTTTTAAAGAAAAGCAGGAACAACCTCCTGCTTTTCTAAGATTGAAATGTTTCTATTAAACATCAAATAATGACCAATTAGTCAATTAAAGACCTAAAACTTCATTTAATGTTTTTTCGCCTTTTTTCCAGTTACAAGGGCACAATTCGTCCGTCTGCAAAGCGTCCAATACACGTACAACTTCCTGTACGTTACGACCTACGTTCAAGTCGTTGATGGAAGTCCAACGGATGATACCGTCTGGGTCGATGATGAAGGTTGCACGGTAAGCAACTTTTTCTGGTTCGGCCAATATGCCTAGTTATTCAGCCAAGGATTTGGATGTGTCCGCAATCATGGGAAATTTGATGTCTCTCAGGTTTTAGTTGTCATGGCTCCAAGCCAAGTGTTCGTATTCGGAATCTGTGGATGCACCTAACAATACGGTGTCACGGTCGTCAAATTCGTCAAAATGTTTGTTGAACTCAGCGATTTCTGTAGGACATACGAACGTGAAGTCCTTAGGCCACCAGAACAATACAGCCCATTTTCCTTTGATGTAACTGTTGTCGATTGTCTTGAACTCTTTGCCTGGAGCGTCAACGTCTATTTCGACTACTGATGTCTTTGAAAATTCGGGGAACTGACTTCCGATGGATAATACTCTGCTCATTTTGTTTTTTTTATTTAGTTGATTCGATTTTGATTGATTGCAGTGCAAATATCGGTCAATATAATATAGAGAATCAATTAATTGTTCTATAAACTTATAGAGTGGGTCTATATATTTCGGGAGTGATCCTGTTTTGTCCAATACAGCAATGCTTTTTTCGTGTCCAATAGGCAAAAATGGACAAGCGGCATGGCGATATTCAAACAATTCATGTATGTTTGATAAAATATTAAAAACTTAAACGTCTATGAAAAAAGGTCTTATAGTCATCATTATCCTTTTGGTCATTTTTGGCGGCTTCGGCTGTAGCAAATATAATAGCCTTGTAACGCAGGATACACAGACACAAACTGCGTGGGCAAATGTCCAGAGTGCTTATCAGCGTCGTGCTGACTTGATTCCTAATCTTGTCAATACGGTCAAGGGTGAAGCTAATTTTGAAAAATCCACTCTGGAGAACGTCATACAGGCAAGGGCTTCCGCAACACAGATTAAAGTCGACCCAAAAGATTTGACTCCTGAGAAACTGCAGGAGTTCCAGCAGGCACAAGGTCAGCTTTCACAAGCTCTGGGACGCTTGTTGATGGTTTCGGAAAACTATCCGACACTGAGAGCCAACGACGCGTTCCGTGGTCTGCAAGCTCAACTGGAAGGAACAGAAAACCGTATCAATGTTGCACGTAACGACTATAACACAGCCGTTCAGTCCTACAATACGGCAGTACGCACATTTCCCGGAAACATTATTGCGGGCGTGACTGGATTCAAACAAAAAGCACCGTTCCAGGCGGATGCCGCAGCGCAGAATGCTCCTAAAGTACAGTTTTAACCATGTTTTCCTTATTTAATAGAAATAAGCCGATACAGTTTTTTTCAGCCGATGAGCAGAAGGAAATTGTATCGGCTATTCAGTCTTCTGAAAAGCATACCAGCGGGGAAATCCGTGTTTTCATAGAAAACAAATGCCGTTTTGTCGACCCGATGGATCGTGCTTACGAGGTTTTCGGTGGTTTGCAGATGGAGAAAACGGAATTGCGCAATGCAATCCTCGTTTATATTGCCGTTAAAGACCGGCAGTTGGCCATCTTTGGGGACGATGGCATCCACCAGCAATTGGGGCAGGCATTTTGGGAAAAGGAAGTAGCGCAGATATTGTCGTCGTTCAACGGAGCAAACTACGTGAAAGGGCTAATTTCTGTCGTTGAGGATTTGGGAAATGCACTGAGCGAAAAATTTCCATACAATCCCAATACGGACAAAAACGAACTTCCAGACGACCTCGTTTTCGGAAAATAAAGAGACACACAGATAGTTTAAAGACCGATTTTTGAAAAAATTAAGATACATCCAAAGGTTTCTCCTTGTTGCACTGACTGGTGTTTTGCTAATGGCAAATACCTACGGACAAAACTTGCCTGCAAGACCCAATCCGCCGAAGCTGGTCAATGATCTGGCGGGTCTGATGTCGTCCGACCAACGGGACGAAATGGAACGTAAGCTAGTTGCATTGGATGACAGTACGTCCAACCAGATAGCTGTCGTAACGATAAAAACGCTTGATGGTTATCCTATTGAGGATTATGCCAATAAACTATTCAGGTCATGGGGTATCGGCAACAAGAAAACAAACAACGGTGTATTGGTGCTCGTCGCGCTCAATGACAAACAGTTTAGGATAGAGGTCGGTACTGGTTTGGAAGGCGCTATTCCAGATATTACGGCTTCCGATATCATGGCAACCAAGATGGTACCTTATTTTAGGTCCGGAGATTATTATACCGGATTGGACAAGGCTACAGACGCGCTGGCTTCTGCAGCAGCCGGAGAGTATCATGTAGCTCGTGAGCGTTCGGACGATTCGGATGGTAGCACAGGCATTATCGTTTTTATAGTTATAGTCGTCATTATCTTTTTGATTATACGCAGTGGCGGCGGTCGAGGTGGAATGATGAGCCGTCGCGGCTCTGGCACTTGGATTCCACCAATATGGTTTGGCGGTGGTGGCGGAAGTAGTTTTGGTGGCGGCTTCGGAGGAGGCGGAGGTGGTGGTGGATTCGGTGGTTTTGGCGGAGGTTCCTCTGGTGGCGGAGGTGCAAGTGGAAGCTGGTAAATATTTACAATCTATAATATTTAAATAAAAAAGTCCTGTCTATAT
>JAATFC010000365.1 GCA_015655435.1 Chitinophagales bacterium
AACTTTTGGAATTAGGTATTCCAATATGATAGACCATAAACTTACGGGAACGGGACGCAATCGCTGGGAATTTATTTTACCTATTGGACTATTTAAGTAATAATTCTCCACTATCCATTGCCAATCAAATTACCAATCTTTTTCCGGTTGTTTTCTTTGTTGCTGCTGTTGCTGTAATTTTTTTTGTAGGTCTTTTTCCTGCTCGCTCAATTGTTTCAACAGGTCGTCCATATCCTTTTTGTTTTGCTGGTCTTTTTTGGACTCTTGAGGTTTTTGCTGCTGTTGGTTTTGTTTGTTGTCCTGCTTTTGTTGTTGGTTTTGTTTTTGCTGCTGTTGTTGCTGTTTCAGGTCGTTGAGTGCTTTTTGAAGATTTTCGCGAGCCATCTGGTCATTGGGATTTTTGCGGAGCGCATTTTCAAAAGAAGAAACAGCACCTTTCAAATCCTTGCTGTGGACTTGTGTTACGCCATTGTTATAGTTGGCGTCGCCCTGTATGCCTTTGTTTCCGTTTTTGGCAAGGTCTTGATATAGTTTGCCAGCTTGCTCTCCGTCCTTTTGTTTTTCCAAAGAATTGGCAAGATTGTATTTTGCGATATTGCTTTTAGGATTGATTTTCAGTGCTTGTTGATAGCTTTTGGCAGCAGTTTTAAAATCACCTTTTTGGTAAGCTTTGTTACCAGCAGCGATTTGTTTGTTTTCCTTTTGTGCAAAACTATAAGCAGAACAAAATATTGCAACTATAACTAAAAATATTCTCAAGCTAAACTCCTTTTTCTTTCAGAAATAAACAATTCGATAACCAACAAAAGAATCATACCAAATATAAAAAGCGGAAAATAGGAAGTGAAATTTTTCTCCCCGGGCATTTTTCCGGTACGTATCATTTTTTTGTCCGTATCGTTGATGGCGGTAGCGATTTTTTTCGGTGCGCTCATGTCATTGTCCAACAGTGTGTATTGCCCACCGGTATTGGACGAGATGTCTTTCAGTTCCTTTTCGTTGAGTTTAGAAATGACGATATTGCCTTGAGCATCTTTTTTCGGTTCGTTCGTTGCCGGGTCGATTATCTGCGAACCACCCACCGTCCCAACTCCGATTGTGTGGACGACAACTCCACTATTTTTCAATTCTTTCAGTGCATTTTCTGTTTTAGGGTCGTGGTCTTCCCCGTCAGAAATCAATATGATTGCCTTGTATTTTTTTTCACCTGTATGGAAAGCTCTATTGCATGCCATTAGCGCATCGCCAATCTCCGTTCCTTGTATCGGTATCATATTCGGTTCTATCGTCGAAACATACATCCTTGCCGCGCCGATATCGTCTGTCAGCGGCATCTGTGTGATGGCCTGTCCGGCAAATACGACGATTCCTAAACGGTTGTCGCCTAGTTGGTCGATAAGTTGGTTGATGACTTGTTTTGCTTTCGCTAGACGTGTCGGTTTGATATCCGAACTCAACATACTTTTGCTGACGTCGAGTGCAACCATCACGTCAATACCGTTTTTCGTACCGGAGCGATTGCTGTCGTCCGGTTGTTGGATATTGACAAAAGCCATGATGCCCAATAGGATAACTACCAAAAACAAAATAGTTTTCAGCCGAAATTTCTTGGGTGAATAGTTGCTGACCAATGCCTTTGCCAGATTGGGATTGCCGATTTTTTGCAGGATTTTCTTTTTCCGCTTTATGACGTAGTAAAACAGCCATGCCAGTGGAATCAAAAGCAATAAGCCCCAGAGATAATTTGTATTTTCAAAAGATAACATTCGTCGATGGATTAACAAATACCGTACAAAGAAAATGAATAGAGCGTTAAGAACGCCTTAATTTCCTTTATTTGGTAAGAATTATTGTTTGCCTCCCAATAAGGATTTTGTATTTAGTAAATCTTTCAGCATTTTGACGTTCAATTTGGAATCCATATTGGGGTTGCCTTCTATATTGAGAACGAAGAAGAATGGATGCTTGTTTTCCTCTATCCAGCCTACGACCCAGCCAATGGCGTTTCCGTTCGGCGCATAACCGTAGCCTGTCTTGTAAGACAAAGTATATGCACTGTTGCTTTCGCGGAGCATTATGCTTTTGACAACGTTTATCGTGCGTTTTTGGAAAGATAGTTTTTCAAAATACAAGGATTTGACCAAACCCAACTGCTCGTCTGGTGTGATTTTCAGAGAATTGTCCAACCAAAACGAATCAATCGCCGAAGTGATTTTTGTAGTGCCATAATGCAAAGTATCGAGCCAGTTTTGCATAGTGTCTTTGCCAATTCTGCGCGCTATTTCCTGATAATAAGGAACGGAGGAGACTGCGAATGCTTCCTTCATAGTCAGGTCTTTGTCCCATTCCGGGCGACGATGTACGCCATCCCATTTGATGACCATGTTTTCATTGGAAATAATACCCGTCTCAACGCCGATAAGCGAATTGACGATTTTGAATGTCGATGCGGGTAAAAATGCTGAATCTTTGTACCAATCCAGATTGTAAATGGAAAATGTGCCGTGACCATTGTCATATAAGGCAAATGTTCCTTTTACATTGTTGTCCTTGAAAATTTTACCCCATACTTCATCTTCGTTCTGGATGTTGTTGGGTTGACAGGAAATGAACGAAAAGCTAATCAATAGGCTCAATATCCAGGCTGTACTATTTCGAATGGTCATTTAGATTCTGATTTGGGTGCGAAATTAAAGAAAACAGAAGTATCAGACCATAGGTTTATGTATTGTTTCCACTTGTTCCACCCAAACAGCGTAGTCGTTGGGCTGGATTTTTCTTCCTTTTTTCAATGCATTGACTTTGGTGTAAGTGGCTCCGAAATACAAAATCATCGCTGAATAGTACACCCATGTAAGCAAAATGATAATAGAACCTGCAGCTCCGTACATCGTTCCGAGTTTGCTGTTTTTCAGATAATAGCCAATGCCAAATTTCCCCAATATAAACAAAACAGTAGTCGTGAAAGCTCCCGCAAACACGTCCCTGAGTTTTATTTTCGCATCGGGGAGAAATTTGAAAATAATGGAAAATAAAATCAGTGTTACGACAAATGCCAAACCATAATTGACAACAAATACCAATATAATATTGAGGTCAGGAAAAAGTGCAATGATGCGAGCCGAAAGTGTGTCCAATATAGAACTCGCAACGAGCGAAACCAATAAGATAAAACCTAAACTCAGCAATATGGAAAAACTCAACAAGCGATTGATGATGAGCTTGAGCCAGCCTTTTTTGGGTTTGGCTTTAATCTGCCAGATAATGTTGATGGAATCCTGTATCTCCGCAAAAACTCCCGTAGCGGAAAATACCAGAGCGCAAATGCTGACAATCGACGCAATGCTCGCACTAGGCGAAATAGCAGCATTTTCGATGATGGATTGTATCTGTTTGGCGGCTTCCGGACCTACATAACCGCTAATCTGGTTGAAAATTGTGTCCGCAGGTTTACCAATAGCAAAAATGGAAGAGACTTTCAATATGATAATCAACATTGGAGCCATGGCAAATATCGTGTAATACGACAATGCCGCAGACATTTTTGGTACTTTTAGGTCGATAAATTCGTTGATGGAAGTCCAAAAAACACTCCAGAAATATTTTAGTCTTTTCATGGTCTATTGCAACTTTTCATTATTCAAGTGCCGCGTTGCGTCGCGGATGTTTTTTTTCTCAAAATTTTTCTGCAACGCTTCCGTCATATTGATGCCAGTCTGGTTTGCCAAGCACAACAAAACCCATAGTACGTCCGCCATTTCGTCCCCAAGGTCTTTGTTTTTGTCGCTTTCCTTGAAGGATTGCTCGCCGTATTTCCGCACCATCAGACGGCTCAGTTCCCCTACTTCTTCCATTAATATGCCAAGATTGGTCAGTTCGTTGAAATAACGAACGCCAACGGTTTTTATCCAGTTGTCAATACTTGATTGCGCTTCATCTATTGTCATGTTTTATTCTTTGATTTTTGAGTCAATCCAGATGGTTACTGGGCCGTCGTTGATGAGCGACACTTGCATGTCCGCACCGAATTGTCCCGTTTGTATTGGTTTGCCTAATAGTTGAGAAAGTGTTTGAATCATGTTTTCATATAAGGGAATTGCATGGTCTGGTTTGCTTGCTTTGATGTATGAAGGTCGGTTTCCTTTTTTCGTGGAAGCGTGCAAGGTAAACTGACTGACCAACAAAACATCTTTTTCTGTGTCCAATATACTTTTGTTCATCACACCGTTTTCGTCATTGAAAAGACGGATATTGACAATCTTGTTGGAAATCCAAGCGACGTCTTCTTCATTGTCGGCATCCTCAATACCTACAAAAATCAGCAGTCCTTGTTCGATTTTTCCGGAAATTTCTTCCTCTATTGTTACGCTCGCCTTTTTCACACGTTGGATTAATATTCGCATCTTTGTTCCATCATTTTGGTAAAAATAAAGAAAAGTAAAAAGTCAAAATGGAAAAGGAAAAATGAGCATTCAAAAAATCATTTCTGAAATAAAATACAAAACCTCCCGCAGCGGAGGAAAGGGCGGGCAAAATGTCAACAAAGTAGAGACGGCGGTGGAAGCAAGATGGAATCTGGATGAATCCATCCTGCTGAGTGACATCGAAAAAACACGTATTAGGAAAAGATTGGCGGCACAACTAACCGATGCTGGCGAACTATTGGTCAAATCCCAACAGGCAAGAACCCAACTGGAAAACAAACAGATTGCTACCGAAAGCCTATTGAAATTAGTCGAGCGTGGTCTGCATGTAGCCAAACCTAGAATTGCAACCCGACCATCCAAAGCATCCAAAGAAAAGCGCCTTGACGGCAAAAAACGCCAGTCCGAACTGAAAGCCAACCGCCGTAAATGGTAATTGCAGGGCTATTGGAGCTATTTCCCTATTTTTGGTTCTCAAATTATTTTTTCGCTTGAGCAAAATAAAACAGTTAGCCAGTCAGACGGTTTGGTATGGTGCGAGCAGTATCTTAGCTAGATTTCTGATTTTCTTACAAACACCGTTTCTTACTCGGGTGCTTCATTCCCCGGAAGGAATGGTCAACTACGGAGATTACACTTTAATATATTCTTGTATTCCTATTTTCAATATCCTATTTACTTATGGATTTGAGACGGGTTTTTTTCGATATTCCAATAAGCCGGAGGTTGACAAGTCCACATTGTTGCGAACCGCATTTGGTTCGTTGCTAATGACCACGATTGTGTTTTCGATTATCATGATAGGATTGCGCTATCCTCTTAGCAGGTTTATGTCAATGAATGGACATCCGGAATATATCACAATCGCCATACTCATCATTGCTTTTGATACGCTGGCGGCGATTCCTTTTGCCCGACTTCGCCAAGAAAACAAACCTAGGAGATATGCTTTCGTAAATCTTTCGGGTGTTTTTGTCAATATGGCGTTGACGATTTTCTTTGCAGGTGTTTTGCCAAAATGGGCTGCTAAAAGTCCAGATAGTTATTGGGCAACACTATTCGCAAAACATACAATTGTAGAGCTGCTTTTATACGCCAATCTCGCACAAGCAGTTTTTGCCTTTTTGTTGTTGTATCCCCAATGGTCGAATATTAAGATAAAAATCAACAAACCCCTTTGGCGTGAACTTTTCATATATAGTAGCCCGATGATTCTTTCGGGATTGGCTGGGATGGTAAATGAAACAATGGATAGGCTGATGTTGGTGAAATGGATGCCGGGAGGATTGGAGCATGCTAAAATTGAACAATCTACCTATTCGGCGAACTATAAAATATCCATAATAATTACGTTGTTTGTTCAGGCGTTTAGAATGGCGGGAGAACCTTTTTTCTTCAACCAATCGCAAGATAAACAAGCGCCAAAGCTATATGCGCGCGTTATGAAATGGTTTGTCATAGTGGTGGCTTGCGCATTTCTTGTGACTGTTTTGTATATTGATATATGGAAACTTATCGTAGGACCTGAATATCGTGCTGGTCTCGGGGTTGTTCCTATATTGTTGATGGCCAATATATTTTTTGGTATGTACTATACTCAGTCGGTTTGGTACAAACTGACAAATAAAATGAGGGCGGGAATGACGATTACCTTGATAGGTGCATTTATCACAATTCTAGTCAACTATATATTTATTCCGAAATATGGAATGTACGCGAGTGCTTGGGCAACATTTATTTGTTATGGTAGCATGATGGTGATTTCCTATTTCTGGGGACATAAATATTATCCAATACCTTACAATGTCAAAAAGATATTGTCCTATCTCGTTGTCATGCTCATTTTGTTTTTAATTCAAAAAGGCTTGATGGCGTTGATTCCTTATACTATTGTGCATCTGATTACGGCAACGATATTGATGGGCGTATTTGTATTACTGATTGTATTTACGGAGCGTAAGGAATTAATCTCTTTTCCGGTTATTGGAAAGTATATTGCGAAAATCAAAAAATAGTATTCAATATGATTCCGTCTTATTTAAAAGAATTGTTTGCAAAACAGTCTTATGATGAAAATAGTTTTTTTCTGATTGCCGGACCTTGCGTTGTGGAAAGCGAAGAATTGATAAATGAAGTGGCAGATAAAGTCGCCATCATTTGTAAAAACCTTGGTATTCCTTATGTGTTTAAAGCTAGTTATCGAAAAGCAAATAGGACAAGTCTGAGTTCGTTTACGGGTATCGGCGACGAGAAAGCACTAGAGATGGTGCAGAAAGTGGGAGAGCGTTTGGGATTGCCTACGACCTCCGATATACATGCACACGAAGAAGCTGCAATGGCTGCAAAATATATTGACATATTACAGATTCCCGCGTTTCTCTGTCGTCAGACTGACTTGCTTGTCGCTGCTGCGGAAACAGGAAAAATCGTCAATGTAAAAAAGGGACAGTTTGTAAGTGGTGCTGCGATGAAATTCGCAGTCGAAAAGATACAGCATGCGGGCAATCCAAAAGTTATGCTGACCGAAAGAGGAACAACATTTGGCTATCAGGATTTGGTGGTGGATTACCGTAATATTCCGATAATGCAGGAGGTAGGTGTTCCCGTGATTATGGACTGTACGCACAGTTTGCAACAGCCCAACCAAACCTCCGGAGTTACTGGTGGAAATCCTCAACTAATAGAA
>JAATFC010000070.1 GCA_015655435.1 Chitinophagales bacterium
ATTCTTTTTTTAGTTGGTTAGGATATTCTTCTTCAAAATCACGGTTCAGTAAGCCCGCTTGCCCAAGTAACAATGCCTCCAATACAATTAGGGAATTGCGTTGTCTTCGGACAATAGAAACAGGAATTGTTTTTGCTATCTGCCGAAAAGCCTCCGCGTTGATCTTGATTCCAAAACCTGCCGCGATTTCTTCCCAAAAAACCGCAGCCCAATCATTCTTATATTGAGGCAATCTGTCCAATATAAAAACGGATTTTCTTCTTAACCTTTCAATGCCCAATCTTTCCTTCCAACTGATCCAATTGAGTTCGGACAATACAGGCAGATAATCCTGACACGCGATGAAACGTGTCGGTTGCTGAAGTAAGTAATCGTAACGTTCCAGCAAGATATTGGACACGTAAGATTGTAATTCCAACGTTGCAAATGGATATTGGGTTTGTATCGTTTTGTCGTTTCTCCAAACTACATGCAAAATGATATTGTCATATTGGCTATCCTGACTATGTTGATGCAATTCCCAATCCGATGCTTTTACGTGGAGCTCAATACTGCCGACCAATATGGTTTCTTCCAGTTTGATTTTCGCCTCTAGAAAATCCGGTCCTTGATGTTCGTTGTATTGACCGGAATAAATGATCGTAAGCTTTTCGCCATTTACAGTTTGCAAATCTGTAAAATGAAAATATCGGAATCTCCAGATAAATTGCAGTAGTTTTTCGTTCATAAGGTTAGGATTATTTAAATAAAAAGTCAAAAACAAAAAATCGGAAAAATATTTTCCCAATATCAACCTCAACTTCTAACTTTTTTTACAACCGTTTCGAAATCTTGTCGTCAATCAACTGGAAGAGGTGTTCTGGTTTGTAGACTCTCCAGTTTTCGATATTCATGAGTTCCACATAGTATTGCAGTTTCTTTTGTCTGAAATCCTGCAATGCAACCTCGGACATATTGAGCAAAACAACCCAACCCTCTTCTTCCGAAACTTCCTCATACCATTCCTCATAATAGTCCGCATCTCCACTATGAAAATTCAACACATTCTCTCCTATCAATATAAAATACTTGATGCCTTCATGTTCCATTTTGTCAACGACTTCGCGCTTGATAGTCATAATATCATTCTCTATAGCATCGTTCCACTCTCCTAGTAACTCGATTATACAAAACCCTACCTCATAGTCCACAAAAATAACTTTCATATAAAGTGTCCGACTTCCAAACTCGTCCCATTGCGGATGAATATAATAGTTGTAAATCGTCTGTGAATACTCAAACTCGCTATGCTCCTGCCCAAAAAAGGGAGAACGCTCATCTTCCTCAGCTATGTACAAATGCCGCCAATTATAAAATGGTTCTATATCCTGCACTATTTTTAATTATGATTTTTGATTTACGAATTATGATTTCTCAAAATCCATTTTTTTAATTTAAAATTAAACAAAATTTCCGCAAAGAAAAAACCTTCCATAATGGAAGGTTTTTTCTAAATATATTATTCTTAGAAAACTATTTTATTCCGAAAGCTTTTTTCAATTTAGGAACATAATCCAGCTTTTCCCAAGTGAACAATTCTACTTCTTTCGTTACTTTTTTGCCATCCGGAGCAGTGAATGTTTTTGTCACTATTTCGTTTTGACGTCCCATGTGTCCGTAAGCTGCAGTTTCGCCATATATTGGATTGCGCAACTTCAGTCTTTTTTCGATGAAGTAAGGACGCATATCAAATGTGTCTTTTACGATATTGGCGATTTCGCCGTCTGCTTTCCCTACTTTGGAAGTACCATAAGTATTGACATAAACCCCAGTAGGCTCAGCCACTCCGATTGCATAAGAAACCTGTACCAATACTTCGTCTGCGACGCCTGCAGCGACTAGGTTTTTTGCAATATGACGCGTTGCATAGGCTGCGGAACGGTCAACCTTACTAGGATCTTTTCCGCTAAATGCACCACCACCATGTGCACCTTTGCCACCATAAGTATCAACGATGATTTTTCTGCCCGTCAGACCAGTATCTCCGTGGGGACCACCGATAACAAATTTTCCTGTCGGATTGATGTGGTAGGTGATTTTTTTGTTGAACAGAGATTCAAACTGAGGATATTTTGCTATCACTCTTGGAATCAAAATATTGACGATGTCCTTGCGGATTTTTGCCAACATTTTTGCATCCGTATCAAAATCGTCATGTTGCGTTGAGATAACAATCGTATCGATGCGAACAGGTTTGTTGTTGTCATCGTATTCCAATGTTACTTGGCTTTTTGCATCCGGACGCAGATATTTAATTTCTTTGTTTTCCTGTCTGAGCGCAGACAATTCACGCAACAAAGTATGCGCAAGATCCAACGCCAGCGGCATGTAATTTTCCGTTTCGTTGGTTGCATAACCAAACATCATACCTTGGTCTCCGGCGCCTTGTTCTTCCTTTTTGGTACGGTCAACACCTTGGTTGATATCAGCGGACTGCTCGTGTCTTGCGGACAA
>JAATFC010000115.1 GCA_015655435.1 Chitinophagales bacterium
TAAAAGTAATAACTATTTTACCTTATTTACAATTAGAAGACAAAGTTCCTGCAAGTTTTTGTTAGGGTTTTTACAGGAATTTATTGTCTTATGACGACGAATACAGTTAATGAGCAACATGATTGCAAAGAATGCAAAAGGGAAGAAAGTTAAATATTAGAAATATACGTTTTTTCGACAAAATAAGCGTTACTCTTTATTGACAATGGGATTTGAGACTGCTACAATAAACCACATGTAAATAGTCTCGTATAATTTTGGGGATATGGCCCAGAAGTTTCTACCGGCAGCCGTAAATTGCCTGTCTACGAGTGAAAGTGTATCTAAGGTCTACGCTGCCTGTTCAAATTTACTGTTAAGCTTCTTTACTTATTGGTAACTTTCATTCGCAGTCGTGCTCCAATGATACAGGTGATCATACACCACACCCAAGGATAAAAGTCCTGATGGGGAATTTTCGCTCATTTTCTACAACGCGGAGATTCCCTATCAGGGCTTTTTTTATTTTAAAGAACCAAAGGAGGGCTTATGGATTTATTAAAAAAAAGGATTCAGTCTGACGGACAAGTTTTAAACGACTCCTTACTCAAAGTTGACTCCTTTTTAAACCAACAAATTGACCCGCAGCTTATGCTGAAAATGGGAGAGGAATTTGCTAAACGCTTTAGCGGAGAATCGATTACGAAAATATTGACGATTGAATCCTCGGGAATCGCCGTATCGGTAATGGCAGGACTCATCCTTAATGTTCCCGTTATTTTCGCTAGAAAGAAAAAATCAGTGATTTCCAATGATGCCTTATACTGTACCACGGTCTATTCCTTTACCAAACGCGAGAGTAACAACATTATTGTCTCTAAAAAATTTCTGCAAGAGGACGATCATGTACTTATTCTCGATGACTTCCTAGCCAACGGAGAAGCTGCCACAGGTTTAGCATCTATTGTGGAGCAGGCAAATGCAAAAGTAACAGGAATAGGCATTGTAATCGAAAAATCATTCCAGCCTGGTGCTCAAAAGTTGCTGCAAGCTGGTTATCGTGTAGAATCCCTAGCTCGAATCGCTTCCTTTTCAAATGGACAAGTCAATTTTCTATAATCAGTATCACAAGGAGGATTATGTATGAAAAACTCTGCTGGGAAAACGTATTTGCTTGGCACTCAACATGTGCTTGCCATGTACGCTGGTGCAATTATCGTTCCCCTTATTGTTGGCGGCGCTCTTAAATTAAATTTTGAACAAATGGGTTATATTATTGCAGCCGATTTACTAACTTCCGGTCTTGCCACTTTGCTGCAAGCATGGCGAAATCCTTTCTCTGGAATTGGTTTGCCGGTTGTACTTGGTTGTACCTTTACAGCTGTCTTCCCCATGATTAGTATTGGAAGCCAGTATGGCATGACGGCCATGTATGGCTCCATCATATGCTCCGGTCTTTTCGTCGTACTCATCGCAAATTACTTTTCAAAACTGGTTACGTTCTTCCCGCCTGTTGTGACGGGCTCTGTCGTTACGATTATCGGCATTACATTGGTTCCAGTCGCCATTAACAATGTGGCCGGCGGTGTAGGAAGTGCAGATTTTGGTTCTTTATCCAACTTTGCTCTCGCGTTTGGCGTGCTATTATTTATCATATTATTAAATCGCTTTACCACAGGATTTATCCGTTCTATTTCCGTCTTACTGGGATTAATTGCCGGAACCATTGTCGCCGCAATTATGGGCAATGTTTCCTTCAGCAGTGTTGCCCAGGCTTCATGGTTTAATATGATCACTCCCTTCTATTTCGGAATGCCCACTTTTGAACCAAGTGCAATTATCACCATGATTGTTGTTGCAATTGTCAGCATGATTGAATCGACAGGAGTTTTCATGGCACTAGGTGAGATTTGCGGCAAGAAAATAACAGAAACCGACCTGACTCGCGGCTATCGAGCCGAAGGAATTGCTGTAATCCTGGGAGGTATTTTTAATTCTTTTCCTTATACAACATTCTCCCAAAATGTTGGCCTCGTACAGCTTTCCCATTCTAAGACGACTAATGTAACCATTGTTGCTGGTTTTATGCTTATACTTTTAGGACTGATACCTAAATTCGCAGCATTAGCTATGATTATTCCAAATTCAGTACTGGGTGGAGCCATGATTGCCATGTTTGGAATCGTCGTTGCCTCAGGAATTAAAATGCTCAGTAAAGTTGATTTCGCCAGCAATGAAAATTTACTGGTAATTGCCTGCTCTGTTGCTTTAGGTTTAGGAGTCACTGTCGTACCCAATCTCTTTGTTAAATTCCCGCCGCTGCTAAAAATGTTCTTTGAAAATGGAATTGTAACAGGTGCGTTAACAGCTGTTATTTTAAACATCATCCTGAATATGGGGCACAAAAAGATGCCTACTAAATTTGACCATTAAATTTCCTTTTGGGAATGACCTCCACAGAACAAAGTCAGAAACATAGAAAATCATAGAAACTGTGGGGGAGGTGCGGGCACAACCCATGATTTTTGTGGATTTTTGAAGGGTGAGGGTGGTGGCGACAGAGATACTCGTAGGCTCCGGAAGGAAACTATTTTCTTACTATTAATGTTCAGACCTTCAGAGCTGCCTTCTTCTATTGGAACAGTCTTCATTGAGCCATCTCTACTGTCAGATACAGGCCATAAACTCTTCCTGCCACCTTTTAGGCCAAAGATAGAGCATGAAAACTATAATTGGGAAAACTGTTAAAACTACATATATAATATCTTCCATTGAATGATGAAATGCTTACATGGAGGATCATAGAAGGACTTTTAGCAGTGACCCTTTTCAATGTTTTCATATAAACAAAAGTGAAAAGTGATAACAATGAAAACTATTATTACCGTAAGGAAGTAAGGCAGAAGTTGCTGAAAAATCACCCACGAGAAGGAATATTGCCAGTACTGCTGCCATCAACTTTGCTGGAAAACTACTCATCATGGAAAGCTGAAAA
>JAATFC010000117.1 GCA_015655435.1 Chitinophagales bacterium
AGTATCTGTGTGAAAATCGGCTGTCCGACATAATCCATAACTTTGTTCATATACTCAATTTTTTGGTGTGGTAACTACAAAATTGAGAAAGGGTGGTCAAATGACCACCCTTATTTTAAATTATCTCGGACAATAATGATTCGAAATATATCTATTATGGGAATTTATTCTTTAAACGGAGAAAAATACCAGTTGAAAAGTTTATAAAAATAATTCCATTGGACGCAACCATTTTGGCATCAATGCCAACTACCTACTCAATGGTTATTAAAAATGGAACAAGAATTTGGTTCAATTATAAGAGGAAAGGAAATAGAAGTAGATGGCTTAATGCAATTGACCTTAATGAGAGAATCAATATTCTGATTTCAAATTATCAGAACTAATCTTTCTTCCCATAGTATTAGTATTGCTACCGATGATAAAATAGAATGACAGATTGTTGGCGACAATGCCAACAATGACGGAAGTAATAATGACGGCGGAATCTTCAATATAATAGCTTTTCAAGAGTTGGATAAAATGTCTTATTTTTATATCAATGACTACAATCGTTCCGACTCTTTACGATGTGATACTTTCCGATATAAACTTTCCGCATAATGCTATTTCCAAAAAGCAAGCCGAGGAATTGTTTGCTTTTTTTCAGCAACATCCTTTGTTTGACTGGAAAAATTCGCATAATGGGTGCGAAGGACGGGCAGACGCTGTTTGCGTATTGTTGGACGAATGGCATATTCCCAATTTTAAAGGATGGGTTTTTGGTGGAGAATATCTCAAAAAAGGACATATTGGACAGTTGAAAAATAATTGGAATTACCATGTAGCTCCGGTGCTTCCGGTTCAGTCGGATGAGCAGATTGTTCATTACGTATTGGACCCCAGTACGGGTAATTCGTTACAACCTATTGAGGAATGGGCGGCATCCATAACACAGATTCCGCATAGTTACTACTGCATAAGAAATTCCTGTTGGTATATCTTTCCGGAAAGAAAAATCAGTAAGAAAAAATGGCATCACCGCAACAAGCAAAACAGGAAATGGATGATTCAATGTCTTGTCGGAATCAATAGTCTCACAAGAATTGGAAAAGCCCAATTTGTTTTTAATAAAAAAAGAATTGAAAAAACATGGAAAGCATTTAATCAAGCAAAGCTTGAAATGCCTGATTTTATTGACTAATTCAAAGTGTTTTTAACTACTGTGTTGTTTTTAATAAAAGATTATGTTAGAAGAGTTTCCTATATTACATACAGATAGACTTGACCTTGTCCAAATAGAGCAAAAACATTTACCAGACATATTTCTATTGTTTAGTGATGAAAATGTTACACAATACTATAATATAGTTACATTAGGAGAAGAGGCGGAAGCGCAGAAATATCTTGATTGGTTTCAAAGTCGATTTTTGGAAAAACTCGGCATTCGTTGGGGCATTGCCTTGAAAGGATCATCCAATATAATAGGAACGATTGGTTTTAATAATTTTACAAAAAATCACCGAGCCAATATTGGATATGATCTACAAATGAGTTATTGGAACAACGGTTATATCTCCGAAGCATTGGATACCGCTCTCGTGTTTGGATTCCAAAGATTAGAAATCAATAGGGTGGAAGCGGAGGTCATGCAAGGAAATATTGCGTCTGAGAAAGTATTGGGAAAGTTGGGCTTTGTAAAAGAAGGTATTTTGAGAGAATGGATGTACTGGAGTGGTAAGCATTATGATATGACGATGTATTCACTATTGAAAGACGAGTATAATTCAAATAAATATAACTATTAAAATATTCTTTTTAAGAGTTAAATGAGAAATACTAACACCTTAATCTTTAAGTGAGAATAGCTATTTTTGATTGAGATAAAATGCTAAACTATGAAGGTTGTCAAAAAAATAGCCAAAACTATGTTGTGGATTCTGATTGGTTTCGTTGTATTTGTAGCTGTGTATTGGTTGATGGAACGACTACTTTCGAGAAGTTCCGTTGCGGAACAAACAGATGGACAACCTAAGACTATTGCCGCTTGGGTATTTTCAAATGGCGTACACACAGATATAGTGTTGCCAATGCATACGCCTTACAAAGACTGGAACGAAACATTTCCTTATGCCAATACACGTGGAAAGGATACAAGCTTTAACTGGATTGCGATAGGTTGGGGCGACAAAGGTTTTTACCTCAATACGCCGGAGTGGAAAGACCTGACGTTTTCTACTGCTTTTGTCGCAATGACGGGTCTGGGCAAAACCGCCTTGCATGTAACCTATTATAAAAATCTTAGTTCCAATGAACTTTGCCGACCTTTTACCATGTCTGTTGGGCAGTTTCAAAAAGTCATTCAATATATTGATAATAGTTTGGAAAAAGATGCTTTCGGGCATTCCATCTATATATCCACCAATGCACAATACGGACAGGACGATGCTTTCTACGAGGCGAAAGGTAGTTATAGTATGTTCCATACCTGCAATACATGGACTAACAATGGGTTGAAAGCAGGTGGCTTGAAAGCGTCAAGGTGGACCGCGTTTGATAAAGGCATATTGTATCAATACCGGTAATGCATTCCCAAATGCGATTTTAAGACACGGTTTAGATAGTAGATTTTGCTAATATATTGGCATATATTTGACAGTGTTTTTATCACCTAAAATTGCTTTCTATGAAAAAATCCAAATTGATGATGACAATTATGATGGTAGCCGGAGTGCTCCTCTTATTGATTGGTTATTATCTGGCTTTCAGAACTAATACAAATGCAGTAGACAAAACGAATACGCAAATAGCCCAAAATGCAACTAGTGCGGAAAGTGCTGCACGTCAAATATCTATTAACAATCAAAGAGAGACCAGAGGTAATTCTTTGGGAATGTTTTTGTTGGGCTTCGGCGGTGTGATAACCCTTTTTTCGATAACTACCTTTTTCCCGACATCGAAAAACGTAAAAGCGTTGTAAAATCCAAGAAGGTCGACATAATGTCGACCTTCTTGGGAATTGATAGTCTAAACTATGCTTCCGGATTCTCTCTGTTTTCGGTGTTTTTGGTTTATTGGTTTTTGACTTCCATTTGTTCCATGAGCTTCATTCCAAGCAAGCCGCTAATGCTTCCATCTGCATTGTTACCGTTGCCTTGTATCAATACTTCAGGCATGACTTTTATATTGCCTTTGCCAATTTCTTCCGTGATTTTATAGCGTGTGAAATTGTCCCCGCCCATTGCCTTGACTTGCAGCTCGTAGGCTTCGGCAGTACTTTTACCTATGGCCATGATTTTTTCCGCTTCAGCTAGACCAGTTTTGGAAATCTTCTCGGCATCTGCGCTGGCATTGAGTTTCGTGGCCTCTGCCTGCGCTCCGGCGCGTGCTTTTGTAGCTTCAGCTTCCGCATTTGCTCTTAATTTGGTTGCAGTAGATTCCGCCTCTACTTGTAGTTTCAGACTATTGGCGTCACCTTCGGCTTTTTTAACAGTAGCATCTGCTGTACGTTGAGCAATTTCGACACTTTGCTGAGCTTTTACGATTTCTTTTTGCATGTCAGCGATAGCCGTTTCTTTTTCCACGCCTTGACGTTGTTCCTGTGCGAGTTTTTGCGTTTGATAAGTTTTTTGTTCTTCTTCTGCAATCTTACGGTCGGTAAGTGTTTTCATTAATGCTTCCGGAGGAACGATGTCACCTATCAAAGTGTCCACGGCATTGACATTGTATTCATCCAATACTTCGCGTATGTGGTCTTTTGCTGCTTGCTGCCTTTCCTTACGTGTAGACAGGAAGGAAATAACGTCGCTGTCCTGTGCGGAGTTTCTGAAATAGTTACCAATAGTGGGTTCCAATACCTGACTTACGAGGTTGTTCATACTACCGAAACGGGCAATTACTTTAGGTGCTTCACTTGCAGGAATGTGGATAATCTGCGCCACGTCCAGATTGAACGGGAAACCGTCTTTACTACGCACCGTTATGGTGGAAAGGTTTTTGTCCAATGCGTGCGCTTCGCTTCGCGCGTTTGCCCAGTTAAGAACGAGATTAGTTGTCGGTACGAGTTCGACTTTCATGGTGTATTTGTTGATGGGATATTTACCAGGACCAAGTGGCTCCATCCATACACCGCGCTTACCTTTTCCGACTATATTGCCATGTTTAAATGTGTCGTCTGTCAAGTCCTTGCCATCTTCCCCGATATAGGAAATAACAACGCCGACATGTCCAATAGGAACCTCCGTCATGAGCGTTTCTTCTATCTGGATAGCCCATGGATTGATGAAATAGCTACCTGCGAGCATGACCTGGGGTTGTAGCCCACGATTACCTCCGTTGGAAAGAAAGGCGTCAATATCCTGAAAATTGTTGTGCCCTTCGATATGTTCACCAGCAATCTGTCCGGGTTTGATGGGGCGGCCGTCCAATGTAGTGACAATGCCCACCATGTTTTCTTTAATGATAACCATGTCGGCAATGGCGACCGTGAATGCGTAGGTATTGATACGATAAGTACCCGCAGTGAGCAAAGCCGTTTGACGACCTTTTTGTCCGTTGCTGATAAGGAATCTTTCCGCATCCTGAAAATTGTCGCACTCTACTTTGCGCCCGAGGATATTACCTGTCGGAAGTTCCGTGCCGTCATTGGACAATACAAGTCCCACCTTGCCTTCCGGAATCACAACGAAAGAAACTTTTTCAATACCGTATTGCCAAGGCCACATGCCCCAATACAATCCCGGCGCCAATGTTTTCGCCTGAAAACCGGCCTCGCCTTTTGTCGCGATGATATGTCCGTCCGGTAAGGATTTGTCGTTACCGACCAATACGAATTTTTTGGTGACGAGTCCGATTTTGTCTTCTGGTACGATGACCATTCCGAAGAACATTCTTAAGATAAACTTGTACATGATAAGGCACAAAATGATGAAAGCTACCCACCAATATTGTGATAGTAATTGATTGCCCATTTGTGTGTTTTTTTATTGTTTGAATTTGAGATATACGTATAGAGCCTTGTCGCAAACCTTCATAGTCTGCGCGAGTAAAACCTTATTGAAAAGGATTGACATTTCAATAGATGCTAAATTGGATTTGACTGCTATTTCAGTTGGTTGGGGAAAACAGGTCTAAGCGGATTTTTTGTTAGTCTGACGCTCCGATGATATTTACTTGCAAATACATCTATGTGGTTGTGCATATAACATTGTAGCAACGCTACATTTGGTTTTCGATGTGAAGGTATAGAGGCTTTTGATATCCGCAAAAGAAATTGTGATTGGTTACATAATTTTGACTTTTGGCAAAATTTTTTTGAAATGATTTTTGTATAAACCGTTTCCCTTAATATTGGCACGTGTCATATTGCAAGCCGTAACTAACCAAAATACGTATTTTCGTTTTTCAAAAAAGCAGACCAATATGTTACCTCGCAAGATGATGTGTATAGTCGTACTATTGATGTGCAGCCAATATAGCTTTGCACAAAATCAATGTATTGGGCTATTGTGGGACTTTCCGCACCGTGACACGCTTGCTGTTTTTTCAGATAAAGCATTGGTTAGAAAAGGCCCGTCATCGGATGCTGTTATATTGGATAGTTTGCCTTGTGGAACGCAAGTGAAAGTAACATCTACAAAAGAAGAGGATTTGAAACTGGTAAAAGTAAGCGGCTATCATTCCTATTGGTTGCCGGTACAATATAAAGTAGGTAATGCAATACGGAAGGGTTTTGTATGGAGCGGTTCGCTTGCGATTACGGATAATCGTTTTACTGACAAGCGGCTAATGGTTGGAATGGGCTATGTTACTACCGATTCTATCACTAAGGATGTTGTTGTGAAAACGAAACTATTGGATAAAGACGGAAAGGAAATCTGGGCAAAAGAGCTGGAAGTAGGCAACGAATCAATTGGACTGGAAACGAAAGTATTGGATGGAATGGGACTGAGCAATGTGCAAAAAGTGTTTCGTATAATGTCCTCCGGTGAAGCCTGTGGAGTGCCGACCGATTTTAAATATTTTGCATGGATGGTGGGAGATTCCATAGTTGCACTTCCTAGCCGTTACTGCGTTGCAGACGCTGGAGCATTTTATTACGACGAATCCTTTGTTTTCCCTTCCGAATCGGGCGGCAAACCTGGACGTATCATCAAAAACATCGAATCTGCCGAATATGACGAAAACGACAAACCAATAAAAAAGAAGAAAGAACAGTTGGTTTTTGTCTGGGACGGCAAAAGGGCAACAAGCAGCAAGTGACACAATGAAAAGCCACCGTGCATTTATAGACAAATGTCATATTTGTATGAATTTCTTTATTTTTGATTCTTCAAAACCAAGTGTAAATATTTTTTATTCCATATTGGATAATTTACTTACCTTCGCAGCCGATTAAAAAGAGAAATTTAAATAAAAGAGGTTAAAAAGATTTCAGATGCCTTACTTAAGTAAAGAAAAAAAAGCTGCAATTTTCGCAGAATTCGGTGGGAAAGCCGAAAATACAGGTTCTACAGAAGCACAGGTTGCTATGTTGACGGAGCGTATCAAACATTTGACACAGCACTTAAAAGTTAATAAGAAAGACTTTTCGACACAACGTGGGCTGATGGCTATGGTTGGACAACGTAGAAGCCATCTTTCTTATTTGCAAAAACATAATTTGGAAGGTTATCGTGCCCTAATTGAGAAGTTAGGTCTTAGAAAATAATCTTTCATGAGAGTATAAACTATTCCCGGCTGTTTTTATCAGTTGGGAATAGTTTTTTTGTATCTATACGATTGTAGTTTAGTTTGAGCGATTTTTAGTGTTTAATTTTCAAAAGATATTGTATGTTATCACAACCATATAGCGTCAGTTTTGATCTTGGAAAAGACAGGAGCGTGACGATTGGTACAGGCAAATTGGCGCGTCAAGCAGACGGAGCCGTGACTGTACAACAAGGAAATACCGTATTGTTGGCAACCGTTGTAGCCAACAAAGAACCAAGGGAAGGACAGGATTTCTTCCCGTTAAGTGTTGATTACCAGGAAAAATTTGCTGCTGCGGGACGTATCCCGGGTACTTTTTTCAAAAGAGAAGGAAGGTTGAGTGATTATGAAGTATTGATCAGCCGTCTGGTGGATCGTGCTTTGCGCCCTTTGTTCCCGGAAGATTATTTCTGTGACGTACAGGTATTGATTACATTGATTTCCAGTGATGCGGAAGTAATGCCAGATTCTTTGGCTTGCTTGGCTGCATCTGCAGCATTAGCTGTTTCTGATATTCCTATTAAAGAAATTATTTCTGAAGTACGTGTTGCCAAAATCAATGGTGAATATATTGTAAATCCCGGTCGTACTGAATTGGCGAACGCTGAAATGGAATTTATCATCGCAGCAACTGAAAAGAACCTGATGATGGTAGAAGGTGAAAGCAAGGAAGTACAGGAAGAAGATTTGGTAAAAGCCTTGGAAGTTGCCCACGAAGCAATACGCATACAGATTGCGGCGCAGGCTCAACTTCGCGACCAAAAGGGTATTGCCGGAAAACGCGACTATACCAAGCCGTTGCAAGATGCAGCACTTGAGCAAAAAGTAGCTGATTTCTGTACGGCTAAAATCAACGAAATCTCCCATGCTGGAACGTCTAAGCACGTGCGCAGTGAAGCTTTTGCTGAATTGAAAAAAGCAATGGTTCAAAGTCTGGGTGAAGATGTTGACGATGCTACCAAGAAATTGGCAAAAAAATATTACAGCGATCTAGAATGGAGTTTGGTGCGCAATATGATATTGGATGACCGTATCCGTCTGGATGGTCGCCAGTTGGATCAGGTGCGTCCACTAGCAATGGAAACGGATATTTTACCGATTCCGCATGGTTCTTCATTGTTTACCCGTGGAGAAACACAGTCATTGTCAACCGTTACATTGGGTACACCTGATGATGAGTTGATGATTGACGCAGCTACGGATACGCATTACACTAATTTTATTTTACATTATAATTTCCCTCCGTTTTCTACCGGAGAGGTTAAGCCTATGCGTGGTCCTGGACGTCGTGAGGTTGGACACGGTAATCTGGCAATGCGTAGCTTGAAGCAGATGATGCCAGGCAACGATTATCCTTATACCGTTCGTATCGTGAGCGACGTATTGGAGTCCAATGGATCTTCTTCCATGGCGACTGTTTGCGCAGGGTCGCTGGCTCTTATGGATGCAGGTGTTCCTGTTCCTAAACACGTAAGTGGTGTTGCGATGGGATTGATAACTAGGGAAGACGGAAAATACGCAATATTGACCGACATCTTGGGTGACGAAGACCACTTGGGTGACATGGATTTTAAAGTTACGGGTACGCGCGACGGTATCTGCGGTGTACAGATGGACATCAAAGTGGACGGACTGAGCATGGATGTGATGCGTGAAGCATTGGCACAGGCTCGTAAAGGGCGTCTGCATATATTGGACGCTATGTACGAATGTGTTTCCGAGGCTCGTCCTGAAGTGAAACCACACGCTCCGAGAATGGAAAAACTCATCATCGAAAAAGAATTTATCGGTGCTGTTATCGGCAAAGGTGGTGAAGTGATACAGGGTCTGCAAAAAGAAACCGGAACAACCATTACTATTGAAGAAGTAGGGGAAAAAGGTGAAGTAAGCATATTCTCTTCCAATAAGGAAGGTGTGCAGAAAGCTTTAGAAATCATCAAAGGCATTGTTGCCGTTCCGGAAGTCGGCACTATTTACGAAGGTAAAATTAAAGGCGTTAAGGAATTTGGTGCTTTTGTAGAGTTTTTGCCTAAGAAAGAAGGATTGCTGCATATCAGCGAAATCAGTTGGAATAGACTTGAATCCATGGACGGTCTTTACAAAGATGGAGATATCGTTAAGGTGAAACTGATTGGCGTTGATCCTAAGACAGGCAAATTCAAATTGAGCCACAAAGCTTTACTTCCACGTCCGGAAAGAAAGCCTGCTCCAGGTGAAGAAAACAAAGCTTAGCATTTATATTTAGCTATTCAATATTAGATCCCTGTGAGTTTTCACGGGGATTTTTTGTTTGCTTCTGGGATAATCGTTTTCAAGCATATTTTTAGCATAGTATTTGCTAATCTTTCAAAAAACGACAACAAATGAAAAAGAAATTATTCTCTCTAGCCCTTGTTGGATTTTCTTTTTTGGGGCTTCACAATCAAGTGTCTGCCCAAAGAGGAGCTTCTTATGAAAATGGAGTAGGTCTTTTTATTGATGCCGGTAACGGTGGCACTTATGTAGGACCTCACCTGAAACATTATTTCAACAGCAACGATGCTGGACAAGTCATGGTATTGTTTGGCAATAGCCAGACGCTTGTAGGCGCTGAATATTCCTACAATGCAGCTATCTCTGGCGCAGATGGGCTGAAATGGAATGCAGGCCTAGGTCCGCAAGTGATTTTTGGACATGGTACGACTGACTTTTTGATTCGTCCAATGGTGGGTCTGGAGTACAAAATCCCACAAGTTCCTATCGCTTTTGGATTTGACTGGAGACCAGCTTGGCAGTTGACTCACGGCAATAATTTTGAGGCTGGACGTTTCGGTATTGCTTTAAAATATGCGTTTTAGAAAAATATTGTATACTTGAAAAAAGAAAAGCTACCTGAAAAGGTAGCTTTTTGATTATCGTAGCTTTTTTTAAAAATCATCTCCATTGTTCAAGTTGTTGCCGCCGTAAAACGACTCTTCGTTGTTGGTGTACACGTCCAGCCATTTCTGTGCGGTCTCGTCACTCAGCAATTCGATGATATCAAAAATCTCATCGGATTTTTTCATCCATTTCATTGTCAATTCATTTCCGTAATTCACAACGTACATAGCGTAATCCGAAACCACTTTGACCTGGATCAGCGAAAGTGGCGCATTTTCTTCTAACTGAACGAGATAATAACAATCCGGTTCCAAAATTGCATAACTATACATCGATCCCTCCTTTTTTTCAAATAACTAATTGACTGTTTCTATGATGCCTTTGCATCTTCTAACAAATATAATGGAGAATGTGGTTAAATAAAAAATAAATTCTGCAGACTTTGTGCTATTTTCTGCAAACGAAATCTATCTCAATTCCCAATCAATTACCTGATTGCTCCATTCTTGTTTGTATGGTGCGGTCACGCGGATATAGTTGTCCGTATAACCTTCCATCATACCATTTTTGTTGTGTTCTTCAAACAAAACCTTCCTCGTTTCGCCCCTGTGCGACTCCGTAAAGTATTGCTGTTTTTTGTACGAAAGATTGCGCAGCATCTTATTGCGTTCGTGTCGGGTATGTATTGGGATGACTGGCTGGATTTCCAATGCTTTTGTCCTAGCTCTTTCCGAATAGGTAAATACGTGGAAATAACTCACGTCCAACGCATGCAGGAAATCATAAGTTTCCTGAAAATAACTTTCTTCCTCTCCCGGAAAACCTACAATCACATCCACGCCAATTGCACAATCCGGCATCACTTGTTTGATATGTTCGACTCTTTCCTGGTACAAATCACTTTTATATCGACGGCGCATCATGCCCAATATATGATCGCTTCCACTCTGTAACGGAATATGGAAGTGCGGCATGAAACGTTTGCTTTTTGCCACGAAATCAATAATGTCGTCCGACAAAAGATTAGGCTCAATAGACGAAATGCGATAGCGGTCAACGCCATCCAAATCATCCAAAGCCTGAACCAGGTGCAGGAACGATTCTTCGTTTTTCCTATTGCCATCCGGACCTTTCCCAAAATCGCCCAAGTTGATACCCGTCAATACGATTTCTTTCACGTTGCCCGTGTCTGCAAGTTTTTTAGCACTTTCCAATACGTTGGCAATACTGTCGCTACGGCTTTTGCCACGCGCCTGCGGAATCGTACAAAAAGCACAGGTATAATCACAACCGTCCTGCACTTTCAGAAAAGTTCGAGTACGGTCGTTGAGTGAATAGGCATTATTAAAGCCAGTAACTTCCGAAATCTCGCAACTCGAAATCTTGGTCGAATCTCCTTTCGTCAATTCTTTCAGATGTTCAGTTATATTGAATTTTTCTGCTGCGCCCAATATGAGGTCAACGCCAGGAATTTCAGCAATTTCCTTGGGTTTCAACTGTGCGTAACAACCCGTAATGACGACCATGCTTTCCGGTGCTTTGCGTTGTATGCGTCTTACAATCTGGCGGCATTCCTTGTCCGCATTTTCAGTAACGGAACAGGTATTGATAACGTAAACATCCGCAATATCATCAAACGCTTTCTTCTCAAAACCGTCCGCCTCCAGCATTCTGGAAAGGGTAGAGGTTTCAGAAAAATTGAGCTTGCAGCCCAACGTGTGAAAAGCGACTGATTTATTCTTTTGCATGATTTTGAGCCTGCAAAGATACGAATTGATTTGAGGATTTGAAAATTAGGAAATTTGAAGATTTAGAAAGAAAGGCGTCATGCCATTGTTGGAATTATCTCCAACAATAATTTATAGTCGTCGGTGATAACGCCAACGATTATTTTTGTTCATATTATAATTAGCCTAAATCTAAAGGATAAACTACTTACATCTTTATTTTTCGTTCCTCACGATATGAAATATATTGGAATATATTTGAAATGTTTTGTTATATTCTAAAGCATTAATTATTCTTAACCTAAATTGGGTTGAATTCTTAAAATAATAAGACATTTTAGAATATGGAGGAGGTTTAAAAAATACTCTAAACGCTTTTTTTAAATTAATAGATGATTTGTATTTCTGCAATGGATATATAATCGGAACTCCATTTATAACTGTATATACATCATTGTGAACATCTTTTACTATTATATTCCAATTATTGTTCACAAAAGCTTCTATCCCAATCGTCATGAATAAAGTGTCATTAGTCAAGTTTTTTATTTGCAGTTTAATTTCGTCATTTATATTATAGATTTCTTTTATTGGATTCACCGATACATATGGCTGTGCATTTAAGTTAGCACTGTATATCATGATAAGTATGAGTAGTCTTAATTTCATTAGATTACATTACTGCTATATTCAAATATTGGCTCAATAACTGATCTGATTTTTTGTATTTATCATGCCTTCATCAAATAACCGGAGCATTACCATACAGTACTTACGTGAGAGTTGAACTATACAGAAAACGAACTACCACAGCCACAACTAGAAGATGCATTTGGATTGTTGAAAACAAAGCCGCGAGCATTTAGGTCATTGTGCCAGTCTATCTGCATTCCTTGAATATAGAGCAAGTGGTTTTTGTTGATAGCACATTGGATGCCGTCAATTTCGAATAGAAGGTCAGTTTCCTGAGGGTCGTCAAATCCCAATATGTAACTCATGCCGCTGCATCCGCCGCCTTTCACGCCAATACGCAAGTATTGTTCAGAGCCTGCCGGACTGGATTTCAATAGGTTTTTAAATTCTATTGCTGCGCTTGGAGATATACTTATCGGTGCTGCTATTGCTGTTTCCATTTTTGACTTTTTAATTTTGACTTCTCTTAATCTGTGTATTTGTAGCCCACGCCTCTTACGGAATGGAAATGTTCCGGATTTTTACTGTCTTTTTCAAAATATTTTCTGAAGTTGAGGATGAAATTGTCGATGGTGCGAGTCGCAGGGTAAACGTTGTAACCCCAGACCGCCTGCAAAATCTTTTCGCGGGTGACGACTTCGTTTTTGTTTTCAATCAGCAGTTTGAGCAACATGGTTTCTTTTTTGCTCAGTTCGATAGTCTGTCCTTGCCAAGTTTCTGCTTGTTGAGATGCAAATTCGATTCTGTTGTGCCCAAAAGTGTAAATATCGCTGACCGTGTCCTTGTCCTGTATTTTCCGGTTTTTGATGATGAGTTTTTTTACCCTCAAGAGTAATTCCTCCAGGTCAAACGGTTTGGTCAGATAGTCGTCTGCTCCTTTTTTTAAACCTAAAACCTTGTCCTGACTAGTGTTCTTGGCACTCAATATCAGGATTGGAGATTCTATATTTTGCAAACGCAAAGTTTCCGTTACGTTGATGCCGTCAATCTCGGGAATCATGATATCCATGATAATCAGGTCAAAATACTCTTCCATCGCGGCCTTTGTCGCCTGCAATCCGTCAAATGCCGAAGTGACCGAATAGCCGTCCAGCTCGAGGTTTAGTTTTAAGGTCTCGTGCAGGTTTTCCTCGTCCTCCACTAAGAGTATATTGCCATTATATTCCATGCTGTTCTTTGCTTAAAGGTAATTGGATTGTAAAAATAGTGCCATTGGGCTGATTATCCGCTATGGAAATGACTCCCTTATGATCTGTGACTATCTTTTGACAAAGGAAAAGCCCAAGCCCTGTGCCTTTTGTTTTGCGGGTTTCCTCGTTTCCGATACGGTAAAATTTTTCAAAGATACGGTCTCTTTCCTCCGGACGGATACCGATACCTTGGTCGGCAGTCGACAGTCTTGCCATGTCCGATTCTTTGTCAAGCGTAATGGTGATTGTGGAATCCTTACCTGAATATTTGCGTGCGTTATCCAAAAAATTGTTCAATACAAGGTCCAGCAACGAGCTTTCGCCGTCAATATAGATATCAGGTTCTATGTCTGTTCTGATCTGGTGCGTAGGATATCTGCTCTGAAAATGCAAAACCGCCATTTCCGCTTGCTCGCTCCAGTTGAGATGAGAGATGTTGAACGTGTATTCGTTGGATTCCAACTGTGATGCGGTCAGTATATTGTTGACGAGCGCATCCAGCCGTTTGGTTTCCTCCAATGATTGCTCAAGTAGCTTGTTGCGTTTTATATCGTCTAGGTTTCTTTTTAAAACAGTTTCCAGATTGAGCTTGGTAATGGCTATTGGTGTTTTCAGCTCGTGCGTGACTGCCATCATGAAGTTTTGTTGCTTTCGGGAAAGCAGCAATTGCTGGCGCGTATTCCAATATACGTAAACAGCGCCAATCAATATGACCAATAGATAGGTAGAACCTTCACCGACGTATTGGAACGTTTTTCTTTTCTTGGCATCGTTGAGCGCTTCCAGTTTGTCCGTGTATTGAGGGTCGTCATGTTTCAGCTCCGCCAGGCGGAAACGGTACATCTGCCGATTCTGCGACTCCAGGGAAAAAAACCAAGAGGTAAATCCCGCGATGATGTACAACAGCAGGAACGCAAAAGAAACCGTTAATAACTTGAATTGATGTTTTTTGTACTTCTTTCTCATTCTTATACAAATTTCCGTTGCGCTGCGCCATTTTCCAAATACGTATTGGTAGATATTTGGATGCATCGACCTTTTTTTAACTAATTTTACCGAAAATATACATTTTCAATGCTTTATTCAATGACCGGCTATGGTCGGGCCGAAAGATTAATCAACAATAAAAATTTTATTATTGAGCTGCGTTCGCTCAACGGAAAACAATTTGACCTGAGGCTCAATATGCCTTCCATATTGAAGCCGTTTGAGTTTGACATCCGCAGTATATTGAACGAAGGCTTGAGCCGGGGAACTGTTGAGTGTATTATTTCCATTGATGGCAACACTAATTCTTCTTCCGTTTCCATCAATAAAAATTTGGCTAAAAGTTATTTCCAGACTATAAAAGAGCTTTCCGACGAACTGTCAATAGATGCCGGAGATATTTTGCCCATCATTCTGAAATTACCTGATGTCGTAAGCAATACATCCGATCTTATTTCGGAAGAAGAATTTGCTCAGATTGCCGCACTTTTGAAAAAATGCGTTGACGCTATCAACGACCATAGAAAAAACGAAGGCGCTGTATTGGAAAAAGATTTACTGAGCCGTGTCGAAAAAATTGAAAGCTTGGAGCCGGAAATAGTTTCGCATGAAGAGACTAGAAGAACGAAAATAAAAGAAAATCTGACCAAACTATTGAACGAATACGTTGGCAAAGAGCAATACGACCAAAGCCGACTAGAGCAGGAATTGATTTATTATATCGAAAAAATAGACATCCACGAAGAGCAAGTGCGACTGAGAAACCATTGCGACTATTTCAGAAGTATCATTGCTGAAGAAGGTGCAAGCAAAGGAAAAAAACTCTCTTTCATATTGCAGGAAATGGGACGCGAAATCAATACGACGGGCTCAAAAGCCTATAATTCGGAAATCCAGAAATGTGTGGTATTAATGAAGGATGAACTAGAAAAAGCAAAGGAACAGGTTTTAAATATTTTGTAAGCTGTATAGTTTTATGACAAAAAGATTTGCATATATAGTTTTGTTTTTGGTCAGCAGTTTTTTGTTTGCATGTAAATACAAAGTCGGGTTCTACGAGAAAACGGTAGTCGTTCCGAATCATGCGTGGGCATCTAGTTTTCGCCCGACATTTACTTTTGAGATTACGGATACTACGACATCTTACAATATCTATGTAATCACGAGGCACACCGATGCTTATCATTACAACAATATGTGGATAGAATTTACCTCTATTGCGCCGGCCAGTGTAGCGGAGACGCAGAAGCTCAACCTAAAACTGGGCGACAATGCCAAATGGCTGGGCTCAAGTATGGATGACATAGTCGAGCACCGAATCCTAGTCAACAGAAATCCCGTAAAACTGAAATCCGGCAAGTACATCTTCACACTTCAAAACATCATGCGTGAAGACCCTTTGGAAGAAGTGATGAACGTTGGGATAAGAGTGAGCAAGGTGGAATAAAGATAAAATTTTCTGGTTTAAAAAGGCATTTCTGTGGGAACGTTCCCACAGAAAT
>JAATFC010000229.1 GCA_015655435.1 Chitinophagales bacterium
CTATTTTTATATAATATGAAAATATTAAAGGTCTTTATTATAAGCTACTTGATAATATTGTTTGGACAAGCAAAAAGCCAAGTAACCTTCAAGTTTGCATTTATCTCCGATACACACGTTGGAAGTGAGACCGGCGCCGAAGATTTGAGGCGGACAGTTTTGGATATTAACAGAGACTCGTCTATCCGTTTTGTGGTACATACAGGAGATGTTACGGAGTTCGGTGCAGATTCGGAAATAAAATTAGCCAAACAAATATTAGATAGTCTCAATAAGCCCTATTATATAATCCCCGGAAATCATGATGCCAATTGGTCCGAGAGCGGTTCCAATACGTTCAAAAAAATATTTGGAGCGGAGACGTTTAGTTTCAATTACGGAAGATACTTGTTTGTGGGTACAGGTTCCGGTCCGAATATGCGAATGGGACCTGGTCAAGTGCCGAGAGAAAATGTATTGTGGTTAGATTCAATTTTGAATGCGCCAAACAATAAAGACAAGCCTATTGTTTTCTTGAATCACTATCCTCAGAATACGGACTTGAACAATTGGTATGAGATAACAGATATTTTACGCAAAGTAGATACGAGGATTATTTTGCATGGTCATGGTCATGCCGATAAACGATATGAATATGATGGAATTCCTGCTGTTATGGGGCGTTCCAATCTTAGGGCAAATAAAGACACTGTTGCATACAATGTTGTTACGGTTAGGAATGATACTATGTTTTTTCAAGATAAAATGCCAAACGGTAATTTGTTCCCATATTGGCATATAGTCCCAATTAATAACCATCATTTTGATAGACAACACATTGTATTGGAGAGGCCTTCTTATTTAGTCAATGATTCTTTTAAGAATGTCCGGCAACTTTGGCAGTTTAATGATAAATGTGATATTGGTTCAGGCATGGCGGTATGGAAGAATTTCGTCTTATTTTCTAATACGAAAGGAAAACTCAATGCGTTGGATGTACGTTCGGGCAAACTAAAATGGAGTTTTGCATCCAATGGAAAGGTATATTCAACGCCATTTGTTTATAAAGATATTGTTGTGTTTGCTTCATCTGACGAGAATGTGTACGCAGTTTCATGCAAGGATGGTTCTCTGTTGTGGAAATATAAATGTAATAAACCCAATGTAGCATGTCCGCTTATCATTAATGGCAAAGTGTATATTGGAGGCTCTGATGGTGTGTTTAGAGCATTGGACGTTTTTACGGGGAGGTTATATTGGCAATTCGACCAAGTAAAAGGTTTTGTTGTTGACCGTCCAGTCTTTCATGATGGAAAAATCTTTTTCGGTTGTTGGGGTAATGACTTTTATGCATTGGATGCTAATACAGGAGATCTGGTCTGGATGTGGAACAACGGTACATCCAATAGAATGTTTTCTCCTGCCGCTTGTTGGCCAGTTGCAACTCACAACCGGATTTTTATAGTAGCTCCTGACCGTTATATGACGGTACTGGATGCTGGTAGCGGTAAGGTCGTTTGGCGTAAGAAACAGGACGGTATTCGCTTTCGAGAATCCATGGGTCTGTCAAAAGACAGTTCCATGGTATATGTTAAAACTATGGACGGTAACCTTTTCGGTATTTCCACTCAGGCTGATACAATGAATATTATATGGAAACCTGTTATGCAAATACCTTATGATATTTGCCCTACGGCTATCGTGGAAGATAGAAATCATGTATTTGTTCCTTCCAACTCTGGGCTTGTTTTGTCTATAAATAGAAAAACGAACGCAGTAGATTGGAAGTATAAAGTTTCTAATGGGTTGGTGACAGGTTTGATGCCTTTTAGTAACAATATTCTTTTGGTAACAACAATGGATGGTGTAGTTACCGCTCTTCAATATAAATAGTTAATTAATATCACAATTCTTATAGTGGTTATATTGATTAAAACATAACCTACTTTATAAGCGTTTTCCTCTCAAATCTCAGAATACTTTCTACTATAAAATAATTATTGTAAATTTTACATTTATATGACAAGAATTAACCTTTCTTTTGTCTATCTGAATAAGAAAATGTATTATCTTTGTTGCAACAAATAAAACAAAAGGAGATTTTATGAGTACAACAACCAAAGTTTCACCAATCAAGACGGTGAATCCTTTCAATAACGAAATAGTAAAGGAATTTGAGGTAATGGACGAGGCTCAGATTGAGGCGATTGTGGCTAAGGCTGACAAGGCTTTTAAGTCATGGAAAAACGCAAGTTTTGAAACCCGTGCAACATTGATTCACAAAGTTGCTGCCATTTTCCGTGAAAGAAAAGAAGAACTTGGCAAGCTGGCAACTTTGGAAATGGGTAAGCTTCTACGTGAATCCATTTACGAAGTGGAACTATGTGCTGACATATGGGATTATTATGCTGATAATGCAACTACTTTTCTCGCCGACAAACCTTTGGAAGTCAAGCACGGAGAGGCTTTCCTCGCTTACGAACCAATCGGTGTATTGCTGAGTATCCAACCTTGGAATTTTCCATTCTATCAGATTACGCGTTCCGCGGCGTCCAATATCATGGCTGGTAACACCATCATATTGAAGCATGCGTCTAACGTTCCTCAATGTGCGCAGATAGTTGAG
>JAATFC010000063.1 GCA_015655435.1 Chitinophagales bacterium
ATCCAACGGATGGCGCGGTGCTTATAAAAAAACATTCCCTGAAAAAGGATGGCAAATAAATGATGGCATATTGGAAGTATTACCGTCCAATGGTGCAGAATCCACTAATGGTGGTGATATCGTAAGTGATGAAGAATATTCAGCGTTTGTTTTGCAATTTGATTTTAAATTGACGGAAGGTGCAAATAGCGGCGTGAAATATTTTGTAACGGAAAACGAACACAACAGCGGTTCGGCCATTGGTTTGGAATACCAGATATTGGACGATGCCAGACATCCAGATGCAAAATTAGGTAGGGACGGCGACCGCACTTTGGCATCTTTGTATGACTTAATGACTTCAAGCAGAGAACCTCGTGCTCGCAAAAAAATAGGTGAATGGAATCATGGTATGGTAAAAGTTTTCCCGAACAACAAAGTTGAGCATTGGCTAAATGGCTGGAAAGTATTGGAATACACGCGTGGTTCAAAAGAATTTGAAGACTTGGTAGCTATCAGCAAATACAAGGACTGGAAAAACTTCGGTATGGCACCTAAAGGACGCATTCTTTTGCAAGACCACGGCAATGCTGTATCGTTCAGAAGTATAAAAATCCAAGTTTTGAAATAGACAACCTGGATCTTTTATATTTCAACTATAACAACCAATTGCACTTTCAAATAAAAATATTGCCAGATGAAACAACTAAAATCGTCAAGACGTAATTTTTTAAAGAATACAGTGATTGCCAGTACGGGCGCGCTTCTGCTTCCCGATTTTCTAAAAGCGCAAAAACGGGCCAATCCTTCAGAACGTGTTAATCTTGCCTGTGTTGGTATCGGTAATCGTGGAGGAGAAATAATTGAGGAATTTTCCAAAACAGGCCTAGCCAATATTGTTGCATTGTGCGACGTAGACATGGGAGCACCTCAAACGCTAAAAGTCATGTCGCAATTTCCTGATGCGAAACGCTTTCAGGATTTCAGGCAGATGTTTGACAAGATGGGCAATGAGATTGATGCCGTGTGTATTGGGACTCCTGACTTTTCACACTTTCCCATTACGATGACTGCACTTTCCTTAGGCAAGCATGTATATGTCGAAAAGCCAATGGGAAGGACATTCAACGAAGTGGAGCTAATGATGAAAGCTGCATCCAAACACAGTAATGTCGTCACGCAAATGGGAAACCAAGGACATTCGGAAGCTAACTATTTCCAGTTCAAGGCCTGGGTAGATGCAGGTATAATAAAGGACGTCACCAAGATTGTCGCCCACATGAATTCTGCTCGCAGATGGCATGGCTGGGACACGCATATCAAGACCTTCCCACCTGCCGAAAAAGTCCCGTCAACATTAGATTGGGATATTTGGCAGATGCAGACTTTCGGGCACAACTACAATCATGATTTTGTAAATGGTCAATGGCGCTGCTGGTACGACTTTGGGATGGGAGCTTTGGGTGATTGGGGCGCGCATCTATTGGACACTTCGCATCAGTTTTTGGATTTAGGTTTGCCTTATGAAGTAAAACCCGTAAAATTAACCGGACACAATGATTTCTTTTATCCTACTTCTACTACGCTCTCGTTTAAATTTCCCAAAAGAGAAAGCAAACCAGCAGTTGAAGTAATGTGGTACGACGGAGTGGACAATCTGCCTCCTATTCCGGAAGGCTACGGTGTGCAAGGTCTCGACCCCAATATACCACCGCCAAGTACGGGAAAAATAGAAGCGCCCAAATTAAATCCCGGCAAAATCATTTACAGTAAAGAACTTACTTTCAAAGGAGGTTCGCATGGTAGTACATTGTCCATTATACCGGAAGAAAAAGCAAAAGATATGGCATCTCGCTTACCACAAGTACCTGCCTCAACTTCCAATCATTTTAAAAATTTCTTATTGGCATGCAAAGGACAGGAACAGACAAGGTCTCCATTCTCCATTGCAGGGCCGTTAAGTCAGGTATTTTGTCTTGGTGTGATTGCCCAATGGACTGGTGATACAATCAAATTTGACCGGGAGAAAAAAACAATCACAAACAACAAAAAAGCAAACGAACTATTAATCGGTCCGCCGCCACGCAAAGGTTGGGAAGAATACTATAAAGTCTAATGCAATAGACTACTTGTTTATGATTTTCAAAAACGAATAATATGTATAGTCGAAGGTCTTTCATAAAAAATTCCGCAATACTCGGCTCAGGTTTGTTGCTCACGTCCGACTTGCTTGCGGCAATAAAAGGAAAGGTTGCAGCAACAGACAAAATTGGTTTAGGTATAATTGGTTGCAAGGGGCAAGGTTGGAACAACTTACAAGCATTGCTGAAAGTTCCGGAAGTACAATGCGTTGCTCTTTGCGATATCGACGAAAATGTCCTTACCCAACGAAAATCCGAACTGGACAAGCTGAAAATTCAGCCAAAAACATACAGCGACTACCGCAGATTGATTGCAGACAAGGACGTCGATGTCGTGGTAGTCGCCACACCAGACCATTGGCATTGTCTCATTATGATTGAAGCTTGTGCAGCAGGCAAAGATGTTTTTTGCGAAAAACCAGTTGCCAATTCCATATACGAAGCGCAATTGATGAACAAGGCTGTCCTACGTTATGACCGGGTCGTACAAGTGGCTCAGTGGCAGCGTAGTCAACAACATTTCCAGGATGCAATCGCATATGTCCATTCAGGTAAATTGGGAAAAATATCTTCTACAAAAACCTGGATGTACAGAGGTGGTACCAAACCATTGCCAATATTACCAAATAGCAATGTACCATCAGGTGTAAACTATGATATGTGGTTGGGACCTGCGACAAAACATCCATTTAACACAAACCGTTTTCATTATGAATTTCGGTGGTTTTGGGATTATGCAGGTGGGTTGATGACCGATTGGGGCGTTCATCTGATAGACATGGTTTTGTTAGGCATGAATGCCGGAATTCCAAAATCAGTCATCGCGACAGGAGGCAAATACGTGTTTCCAACGGATGCGCGCGAGACTCCAGACATACAAACAGCACTATACGATTTTGGTGATTTTATGATGAGTTGGGAACACAATATGGCAACAGGTTTAGGTTTGTATGGTATGCAACACGGCATTGCTTTTATAGGAGAAAACGGAACACTATTGCTGAATCGTAACGGTTGGTCCGTCACCGGAGAAAAGGACAAACTAGAATCCATTCCTTGGACTAAATCAGTTGATATTGGATTGGACAGGCATGCAATCAACTTTATTGACGTAGTCAAATCCCGCAAAAAAGAAAACCTCAACTGTCCGTTTGATGCAGGAACTAAAGTAGCCATCGTAAGCCATTTCGGCAATATAGCTTTACGTACCGCAGAAAAAATATATTGGGATGAAAACAAAAATGCATTTAACGTACCAAAAGCGACACAACTAGTAAAACCTATTTATCACAATGGGTGGAAACTACCTTCACTATAATTATCCAATATAGCATACAAACGAGAAAACGGTCATCATTTTATAATGATAACCGTTTTTATATTATTCTTGGTATTGCAGATTATTCCGCTATAACTTCGAAATCAATTTCTGTAACGTTTCCGTTTCCGAAGTCGATAACAGCTTTGTGTGTACCGATTTCTTTTACTTCCTCAGGAATAGAAATACGTTTGCGGTCGATTTCGTATCCTTTTTGTTCTTTGATAGCACGAGCTATCTGCAAAGAAGTAACACGTCCGAATATTTTTTCAGTTGTACCCGTTTTCGCGCCTATTTTCACAGGAGTACCTTTCAGTACTTCGACAACTTCATTGATTTGAGCCAACAAAGCAGCCTCTTTCTTAGCCTTTACTTTCAACTTTTCGTTCAATTGTTTCAAGTTGCTTGGGCTAGCTTCGACAGCGTGTTTCTGTGGAATAAGGAAATTACGAGCATAACCGCTTTTTACAGTTACCAGTTCGTGTGCCTGACCTAGATTGTCTACGTCTTTGATTAAAATTACTTGCATTTTGTTTGCATGTTTAGTTCCCAAGAGCCCAGTCTATTGACTGTCCTTCCCACTAAAGGGAGTTAGGGAGTGGTGACTAAATTAAGATAAGTTGTAAGTGATAAGTTTGGTGTCATAAGTAGGACTTGGAACCATTTACTTAAAACTTACAACCCGAAAATTCTATTTCAAAAGGTCTGTTACGAATGGTAACAATCCCATTTGTCTTGCTTTTTTGATAGCGATAGCTACTTTACGTTGGTATTTCAAAGAGTTACCTGTAAGACGACGAGGCAACATTTTACCTTGTTCGTTCAGGAATTTCTTCAAAAATTCCATGTCTTTGTAGTCCACGTATTTGATACCATACTTTTTGAAACGACAGAACTTCTTTTTAGGTTGTTCTTGTTTGATAGCGGTAAGGTATTTGATTTCATTTGCTTTTGCCATGACGTTATGCCTCCACTTTTTCGGTATCAGAATGTTTCACACCACTTCTCTTTTTAGCATTGTACTCGACGGCGTGTTTGTCGAGAACAGTGATCATGTGACGCAAAGACTGGTCGTCACGCAAAAATTGAACTTTCAATTTTTCATTGAGGTCGGATGGCGCAGAATATTCCAATACCCAATAGATAGCCGTAGTTTTCTTTTGGATAGG
>JAATFC010000130.1 GCA_015655435.1 Chitinophagales bacterium
GGAAACTGCAAATCCATGCCGCCGCCGTGGATGTCAAATTGTTCGCCTAGGTATTTGGTACTCATCGCAGAGCACTCGATATGCCACCCCGGAAAACCTTCGCCCCAAGGGCTAGCCCAGCGCATCAGGTGCTCGGGCGGTGCTTTTTTCCAAAGGGCGAAATCGGATTTGTTTCTTTTTTCGTCCTGATTGTTCAGGTCGCGCGAGGACGCTTCCTGCTCGTCCAATACACGACCACTCAATATGCCATAAGGCAGGTCTTTTTTGGAAAAATCCGTATTGTATTTTTCTACATCAAAATAAACGGAACCGTTGATTTCGTATGCGTAACCGTCCGTCAATATCTTTTTGATCATTTCAATCTGCTCAACGATGTGTCCCGTAGCAGTCGGCTCGATGTTGGGGTCAAGCGTATTGAAAGCCTTCATTCCCCAATGGAAAAGGTTGGTATATTTCTGTACCAGCTCCATCGGTTCGAGTTTTTCCAATTTTGCTTTTGTACTGATTTTGTCTTCCGCCGCTTTTCCTTCTTCCTCAAAATGTCCTGCATCCGTAATGTTACGGACATAACGCACTTTGTAACCGAGATGTTGGAGGTATCGGTTGACCACATCAAAAGTGATGTATGGACGCGCATGTCCGAGGTGTGATTCGCCGCTGACCGTAGGTCCGCACACATACAGCCCGACATAACCGGGTGTGATGGCTTCAAATACTTCTTTTTCCCTACTCAGTGAATTATAAACCTTCAATTGCGACATATCAAATCAGAATCAAAAACCAACCAAAACGTTATGGAAAGTTAGGTGCGAATATACCGATAGTAATTTGAAAATTTTGAAGATTTGGTGATTTGGCACTGAGAATGTGGTTAATGGGAAATCGAAAGGTCCGAAACCAACATGACATGGTCGCTCAGTCCTTCGTCCATCATGTCAAACTGCTGTACCTGAAAACTACGGTCGGGCAATATATAGTCAATACGCAAAGTCGGAGCAAGTGAGGCAAAGCTTCGTCCGATACCTAGACCTTTCTCAAGGAATGCGTCCAGCCTTTTTTGGCGAATCGTAAAGTAAACATACGAACCTGGCACGTCGTTGAAGTCACCGCAGATAAGGCTTTTGTAAGGGCAATTCGTTGTTTTTTCCTTGATGAAATCCGCTTGGATGCCACGACGTGTAAAAGCGAGCTTCATTTTTTTCAATAAAGATTTACTGTCCGAAACGGAGACATTCTCGTCTGTTGTTATTCTTTCTATATTGGAATAGTCCGAGTCGCTCAATCGAAAAGACTGCAAATGCGCGTTGTATATGCGGATAGTGTCGTTTCGTAGCTTGATGTCAACATAGATGAAACTTTCCTTGATATTCTTTGGATATTCAAATCTGGCGGTGTCGATAAGTGGATATTTGGAAAAAATAATGCTACCCGCTTGGTAATATCCGTTGCGCTTATTGACGTCTTTGGAGAAATAATAGTAAGGATATTGGTCAGTGAAAAGCCCGATATTGTCCGCCTGTTTTCCCTGTGTATTGGAATGGTTAAATTCCTGTAGGCAGATAATGTCTGGATTCATACTGAGTATCGTATTGGCAATCTCGGTACGGCTGTGTTGGATGGCATCTTTTCGTTTGCTCATGCCGTTAAGGTTTCCCACGTTCCAACTGACGATGCGAATATTGTCCACCTTTTTCTGGATATTGAAACTGCTAATCCCGTTGAACGCAAAAATGGTACGAATCTGTTTTAGCCCAATCAATAAACTCAGAAACGGAATCAAAGCAAAAAGTGGTTTTGCTGCCAGCCAAAAAATCAATAGCAATGCCAACAGACAGATTAGATAAGGCTGCAACAGGCTCACAAAACCAATGCCCCACCATGTTGTGGGATTGAGGAACGGCGAAAGGCAACCGATCAGGAATAACCCACAAAACAGAAAGGTCGGTATGAGAAAAAAGTTCCGTGTTAACCTTCTAAGGATTGTCCTTGGCATAGCATAAAATTAGACTGTTTTTTCCAAGGAGGGAATGATTTTCGTGAGTTTATTTTAATTGCAGGTCCGTCACAAGTGGGTAATGGTCAGACAGTTGTACCTTGATGACTTTGGACTGCAAAACAGTGAACCTGTTTTTGTCACTGAAACACGCATCGATACGCAGTGTCGGTGCAATATTGTCGAACGTAGCACCAATACCCCAACCGCCTTTCAGAAACCCGTCCTGGAAATTATCGCCACGCATCAGATAGTAATTGTACGAAGTGGGAACGGAATTCATGTCGCCGCAGTAGATGACAGGATCTTTGCTTTCCGCGATGGCAGCACGGATAATTTTGATCTGTTCTTTATGCAGCCGCTCGACAGAGCGTATCTGGTGCTGTACGAGACGCTTCCGGTCAAAAGTGATTTGGTAGATGTTTTTTCCTTGATGTGCTGTGTCCCAATATAGATTTAAGGAAGAAAGACGTGCCGTAAAAATCCGTATTGGCGTTCCGTTGAAAGTCGTGGTGCCACCAACACAATGCTGCTGTTCATGTGGATTTTCCAATATCTTGATAGCTGTGTCGTTGACAATCGGCGTCTTGGAATATAACGCAACTCCCGTGTTGAACGCGACCATGTGTCTTTCCAAAAACGTGCTGTCAGATGCTTGAAAACATCCTTTGTAGCCGATGGAATCCATGAGTATTTTCGTTTCTCGCCAACCGGTGAGGTCTGTAACATGATGAGAGCATTCCTGAATGAAAACAATGTCCGGATTGTATTCTTGTATGGTTCTCAATATACCGACCGCCACTTCTTCGGGAGGCATTCCTTTCAGGGAAAAACCTTCCACGTTCCATGTCAATACGCGCAGCGTATTGGATTGCTTTTCCATTTTCCATTTGCTCGGATGGAAAGCAAAAACATGGGAAAAATTGTATAAACCCGGCAACAGCACAAAGAACAATATCAAAGCCAGCCTTTTGTCTCTAAATAAATTGATAAGCGAAAAAATCTAGTGAAAAGCAATGCGTGCAAACATATTGTCCGTATAACCAATATCTCCGTGATAGTCTGTTGAAACGTTAAAACTTGGTGTGACTAGAACCAGTCGATGGGCTCAAACCCGGACAGCAGCTACCCTCGATCCCTCGATGAACAAAACCTTCCCTTTTCTGCGCAGAAAAATTCTGGCATCTAGGGAGCACAAC
>JAATFC010000380.1 GCA_015655435.1 Chitinophagales bacterium
GATATTAATGGAAGTGTGGTCGGCGTAGCTATTGTTGGTAATGATAGCTATGCGATTACAGAACTAGAGGTTTATGCTTTAGGTCAGGTTTATGGCGATAGCTTCTATTTGCCGTTAGTATCCTCATTGAAAAAATTAGAGTCGATTTCTCATTCCAACGAAATGACGTCTGGTGAAAAATCCCAAAGCTAGATACTGTAATCCTCTTATCACGCGGTTAAGTTTTTTGTTCACCATTCTTTTATCAATTTCTTTTTACCCATATACAATTGCTGGTATTAGCAAATAATTTCGTATTTTGCTTACAGAACGATTGGATTGATATATTGAATAGCTATTACCATTAAGTGGATTTATATTAATGGAAACCACCGATTGCATTAGAGTCTGATTTTAATAAGAATAACACCATCACCTATAATATCAATATAGCTGTCAAGCATATACTGGCGTTTGCATTGGATATTTTATATATTTTTTATTAACCAAAAATAACATCCTATGAAAAAGATTTTTTTTCCTATTGTAAAAAATGGATTTGTATTAGTAACCTTGGCTTTTATGTTTTTAGCGGGTTTCAGTTCCTGCAAAAAGAGCAGTTCCAATACAGGAACGGACATCCCAACGGACGCCACCAAATTTAATGCTTTGATGGACGCAGGCTTTAAAAGCCTTTTGCAAACAGCAACATTTGACGCATCCAACACCAGTTATGTCTACACGTCTCCCAAAGGTACTGCCGTGTTTATCGACGGAAGTTGTTTGAGAAAGAATGGAAATGCGGTAACAGGTACTGTAAAGTTGGAGTTTTTTGAAGCCTATGAGTTTTCGGACATGATTATCGCAAACAAAGCAGTAATGGGGCTGAATAGTTCAGGTAAGTTGGAGCCATTGATTACGGGCGGTCAGTATTATATCAACGTGAGTCAGGATGGTGTCAATCTGACCACTAATTGTAGTGTCTCGATAGAAACATCGGCAAATCATACAGGAGGCTATGATAGTGAAATGGTCGGCTGGACAGGATATTTTGACAAAGGAAATTTGTTATGGAAAGAGGATCCACAAGTTGCGATTAATGGCGCGAAAGGAGAAGTCGGTAGTTTCTATAATATTGAAATACCTGGTTTTGGATGGTTTAATTGTGACAAATTCATGGGAGATTCTCGTCCCAAAACAGACCTGAATGTCACGGTTCCATCCTCTTATGTTGATGCCTCCTATGTTTATGTCATCATAAAAGGAGAACCATATACTATGGGTTTGGCTAGCTATGGTCAATGGCCTATTGGTGCGGAACTATATTTGATATTTGTAACAGAAAGCAGTGGCAACTATAAATGGGAAATGAAAGAAATCACGGTGCAAAACAATATGTCAATAGCCTTTGAGGTCAAAAAAACGACAATCGGAAACCTAAGCCAGTTTGCAGCATTTCTAGCAACTTTGCAATAGGAGAGAGGCTCGAATATAATCAGCAATGCCGAAACTATATTGGTTTCGGCATTGCTGATTTTTTATATCTGATAGCATTTACGTTTGCTATAAATACAAATTATTCTTTTACTTAATACTAGGCTCCTGTTGACTTAAACAATGAAAACTTCCCAATCCCCAAATGATGTCCGTCGAGTCAATACCGATTACTTTTCTGTCCGGGAAAGCCTGTTCGATTATTTGTAGCGCTTTGTCATCATTGTCACAACGGTAAGTTGGGACGATTACAGCCGCATTTCCAATATAAAAATTCGCATAGGATGCCGGTAGCCGTTGGTCTTCGTAGATAACGGGAGATGGCATGGGTAGTTCTATGATATTCAGTTGCTTGTCATTGAGTAACCGCATCTGCTTTAATTGGGACAAGTTGTCTTGGAGTATCTGATAGTTCTCGTCGTTTTTGTTTTCCTCTACAACGGTAACAACCGTATCTGCATTGACGAACCGAACCGTATCGTCAATATGACCATCCGTATCGTCGCCAATAATACCGTCATCCACCCAAAGTATCTGGTCAACGCAATAATAGTTATGCAAATAGTTTTCTATTTCGGATGTCAGCAGTTGCGGGTTTCTGTTTTTGTTGAGAAGACATGATTTGGAAGTCAAAAGTGTACCAGCACCATTGAAATCAACCGAACCTCCTTCCATGATGATATTGGGATGAAATACGGGAATATTGAGTTCCTTTCCAATCAGCGTAGGGATTACATCATCCAAATCAGAAGGTGGATATTTCCCTCCCCAAGCATTGAAATC
>JAATFC010000299.1 GCA_015655435.1 Chitinophagales bacterium
GCATTCGCCCAAGAAAACAAAGAGATTATTGACGAGCTTATCAACAAGGCTTCAGTTTTTCCAAAAGAAGGTTTGCAACGGTTTTACCAAATAATGATTGACCGTCCTGATAGAACTAGCATACTGGAAACTAACAAACCCGTTCTTTTCCTGTTAGGCACAGAAGACAAAGCCGCCCCCCTACCCGATCTCTTGCAACAAGTCAAAATACCTCAGATTTCGGACATACATATTTTTCCAAATGTAGCTCATATGGGAATGCTGGAAGCAACAGAAAAAGTGAATATTTCAATACTCAATTTTCTTCAATATTTCGTATAAACACAGATTGGCATTAAATTAAATAATATTCACCAATCAATACTTAATCTAATCAATCTTTTAGAACTTGCATCTCCGCCAATATTATAACTGCGTTCAGACAAACTATCGCTTACGTTTCTCGTTTCAAACGAATTAGGCGAGTTACTCAGTTTCTTCTGCTTCCATTTCTATCATTTATATGAGATGAATGTCTAATTTCATCGTCTAATATTTCTGCATTATCCTTTATTTAACGGTATACAACAATTAAAATCATTATGGTAATACAATTTACCACCCTTCTTTTAAATGATTTTAACAAACTAACAAACAGTTGTGAAGACAGTAGGGGACAGTTGTTAATTATTATTCCCTTACCTTCACCGTAAGGAAATTTAAATATTAATATAAAGTTTTGCTTGCAGAAATGAAAAAACGATTTTGCTAATAGATTTTACTGAAATAAATACCAAAAATATCTAGCGTTACATTTTTAAACAGGTCTTAATTTAAAATATCTTGTCGTATGATTGTACTTAGCCGTAGTAAGCTATGCAGATTATTTTGTCTGCTTATCATGTCGTTCTGCCTCCTTTTCATAATCCCCTGTTCAATAAAAATATATGGGCAAAGCCTGAAAGGAAAACAGGTATCGGGGCTCATTTCGGATACATCCGGGATTCCATTAGCAGGGGTAAGTATTGTGGAGAAAGGCACAAGCAATGGGACAAAATCCAATACAGACGGTACTTTCAAGCTGAAGTTTATCAGTAGCAACTCTTCGACCTTAGTGATTTCTTCCATAGGATACGAAAGCACAGAGATAACGGTAACAAGTGAAGATATTGGCAGTATTACATTAAAGTCCGCTGAAAAAAAGCTTGACGATGTCATCGTAATCGGATATGGAACTACTACACGAAAACTTATCGCTGGAGCCGTAGATCAAATATCTTCCAAAAACATCGAGAACCGTCCTGTCGGCAATATCATGCAGGCACTACAGGGCGCCGCACCCAGTCTTGTCATTCAGCAAAGAAGCATGGATCCCAATAGCAATACCATGAACATCAATATTCGTGGAGTGAATACATTAACGAGTGCTAATCCTTTAGTTGTAATCGATGGCATGATATCGGATTTGAGCAATATGAATAGACTAAATCCCAATGATATCAGTAACATTTCAGTATTAAAGGACGCCGGTACCGCCGCCATTTATGGTTCTCGAGCAGCAAGCGGAGTAATAGTAATCACCACGAAAAAAGGTGTTAAAAATTCTGAACCAAAATTTCGTTTGGGGGCAGCTACAGGGTCACAAACCGCCGATATCTTGTACAAACCTCTCAAAGGCTGGCAAAATGCTACCATGCTCAATATAGCTTTGGCAAACAGCGGTCAAAATCCAGCGTATACTCCTGCTGAAATTCAGGACTTGAAAGACCATACTGATGCACCATGGATGATGGATTATATTTTTAAGAATTCTCTCCAACAACAATATGATGCTAGTGTCTCTGGAGGTTCGGAAAATACTATATACAATGTCTCCGCAGGTTATTACGGACAACAAAGTAATTTTATAGGACCGGGTTATGGCGCTAGAAGATACAGCATACGTGCCAATCTTACAACAGAATACAAACGCTTAAAATTCAACCTCATATTGGGGTATGTACGTAGCGAATCTAAGGGAGACCAAGCTAATGCAGGATTTAAAATTGCAGACGCAAGCCGTACTCCCAACTATTACTACAATATTCCAAAAACAGATGATGGAAGATACCTTATTAGTTCGGTTGGAACAAGTGCCGCTGCTGGCCTCGAACTAGCAGGATACAATAAACCAAACAACGATTGGATTAGTGTTGGGACAAACCTAGAATTGAAGATTACAAACGACCTTAAAGCGCGAGCTGTATTTGGTTACGACCTTAACTCCGGTTGGAATTTTGTAAGAAACTTCCAATATCTACTTTATAACAATATGGAGGATACCATTGGTCACATCGTCAATACGGATAGAAATACCGAAAACTACTCCAATAAAAACATGATTATCAACTCCCAATTTCTATTGGACTATAATAAACATTTCGGAAAGCATACGATTACGGCAATGCTTGGGGTATCACAAGAAGTTACTAACAACAAAAATATAAGTGTTATAACTAAATTCACGGATTCTGCATTAGGAATACCAATATCGGGCGAAACGACTTTTGACCAGAGCAGAACTGAAGTGAATGGAACGTCTAGAAGCGTTATTCAATCGGTATTTGGACGACTAAACTACAATTATGACAGCAGATATACCGCTGAGTTTACAATTCGCAAGGATGGATCCACTCGCTTTCCTAAGGGAAGTCAATGGAAGGCTCTTCCTTCTGTTTCATTGGGATGGACCTTGTCTGAGGAAGCCTTCATGAAAACCTACAAGGAACATATAGGAAGCGCTAAAATACGTGGATCATGGGGAACATTGGGAAATCAAGACATTGATGATTATCAATATTTAACTACTTATACTATTTACTCCAATATAGCAGGGTTTAATAACACCATTACTCCCGGCACCGGCTTTCGGGATGGCAATCCTAACATAGTATGGGAAAAGGTAATATCAAGGAACATTGGAGCTGACTTAAGCTTTTTAAATAATAAACTAAATGTAAGTGTTGATTATTTTAACAATAAAACTACAGATATTCTTCTCAAACCAATTTTACCAACAGTATATGGAACAACTGCAGGTTTTTTCAACATTGGATCTATGCAAAACAGAGGATGGGAAATAAACATAAACTATAATTTCAGGACTAGCGATTTTGCGCATGCCGTCTCTTTCAATATTGGTAACACTCAAAACAAAGCGCTTGGAGTAGGAAATCCATATATTGCAACTTCGGATGGAGTAGGATATATACGACAAAATGGACTTCCTTTAGGCGGTTATTTTGGATTGAAAACAAATGGTCTATTCCAATCCTATGACGAAATTGATAAATCCGCCATTCCTATTGGTGTGTCCCCTCAACCCGGAGACGTCAAATATATAGACATGAACAAAGATGGTGTCATTGACGACAATGACCGCACCTACCTGGGAGATGGATTTCCTCACTATAATTTCGGTTTTACCTACAATCTCAACTACAAAGGTTTTGATCTTTCCGTATTGATACAGGGAGTCGGCAAAAGATTACAATCCTTACGTGGTGACATCTATACTCCTTTCCACAACGGCGCATGGTACCCCATAATATTCCAACATGAGTTAGACACATGGACAGTCACCAATACAGATGCAAGATTCCCAAGATTGACGGCAAGTGGTTCATCCTCTTTCTCCAATAACTGGGGGCGAGGAGCATCGGACATCAGTATATTGAATGCCAAATACATTCGTGTTAAAAACATACAGATCGGATATAGGTTGCCGACCAATCTTGTAAACAAGATTGGAATCAAAGGAGTGCGAGCTTACATAAACGTCCAAAATCCATTCACGTTTTCAAAAAACTCTTTCATAGATCCTGAATCCACCGAATTTGGAAATAGGTTAAGTGAAACTAGTGCCAATAGTGGAAGGAACTATCCTACTCTTAAATACTATGGAGGCGGAATAAACATTGACTTATAAAAATAGAAACATGAAAAAAATATTAATATA
>JAATFC010000043.1 GCA_015655435.1 Chitinophagales bacterium
AACCGGCTCGGTTGATTTTCCATTAAGAACTTTTACTAAAGCATTTTCAGTAAATAACTCCGCTTGTTTTTGAGCCTCCCTATTGTCTGCGCAATGCGAATACGCATTGATTAAATCTTGTATCTCTATTCGGTCTGCTATTTGTGTGTGTTTTTGATTGCAAGCATTAATGAAAGGTAATGTTGCAATGATGATGATTAAAATTCTCGTTTTCATTATTCGCCAATATTTGTAGAGCATGTGATGTTTTTCCAAACTTCAAATTCTTCGTGTTCTGATTTCCGTTTTTCTGTTACGATTTGATAAGCATCTGCTCCCATTAAAAGATGGATTGGCGGATTTTCCAAATTCGTAATTTCAATCAAATGATTCGCCAATTTGTTCGGGTCGCCGGCTTGCTTGCCATTGTTTTCGTTGAGCCAATTCAACAATGTTTCCATATGATATTCGGGTATTGGATTTTTACAAACCAAATCAGAGCCTTTGTTTAAAAAATCGGTTCTAAAAAATCCAGGTGCTACAACGGTTACTTTCACATTGAATGGTTTTACCTCTTCTGCCAATGCCTCAGAAAGTCCGACCACAGCAAATTTGGTTGAAGCATACGCAGGCGAATTGCCATAACCTTTGTAACCTGCAACAGATGAGATATTGATGATATGCCCCGATTTCTGTTTCCTGAGATACGGCATTACATTTCGGATTACATTAACTGTTCCGAAAAAATTAATATCCATAATTTGACGAAACTCTTTATCAGATAGGGATTCAACACTTCCATAAAGAGAATAACCTGCGTTATTTACGACAACATCTATCTTTCCAAATTTAGCTATCGTTTGTGCAATTGCTTCGTTTACACTTTTATCATCAGCAAGATTTGTAGTGAATGCCAACAGATTTTCGTGTTTGATTTGTTTATCAATATCGCTTGCATTGCGGGATGTAGCGGCCACTTTGTTTCCTTGATTCAACAACAGTTTTACTAACGTTAATCCTAAGCCTTTGGATGCACCCGTAATAAACCAAATTTTTCGATTACTCATTTTTCTATCTGTATAAATCTGATTAGTATTTTTTATAAAATTCATCCACTTTATCCAAGGCAGGGTCAAGATATTTGTCAATGTCGTACAAGTCCATATGTGATGCACCTTCTACCAAAAACCACTCTTTTGGTCCTGTTGCCATTTCGTAAACCTGCTTGTCCATATCGTGCGTGAATGCTTCACTTCCTGCAATGACCAAAAACGGTGTGGTGAAATATTTTGCCTGATTTACAAATACTCTTGCAGGGTCAACAGGCATACCAATTGTAGGATAATAAGGCGAATAATTTGGACATTTATCTTGTCCTGCCCTTAGGAAATAATACGCATAAGCGTCTTTAATGGCTTTAGAAGCATCGTTGGGCGGTGGCAAAGGTATCCCGCCAAAAGTAGGAGCTGTTTCATATTCGCCTGTTTCATAGTAGCGTTGTTTACCTTCGGCCGCTGCCGCCAACATTTTATTCATCACTTCTTTTGGGTAAGCACCAAATAGACTTGCGGCGGCATCAAAATTACCCACAAGTGTTGTAACCGCTTTTATGCGTACATCACCAATTGCTACATTGCAGATGTAAGGTGCACCTGCACAAGCTCCAAGTCCATAGAACTTGTCTCTATCAACAAATGTCAATGTTCTTAAAAAACTAATGGCATCTGTTGTATTCGGGATCATATTGTGCATGGATTCGTAGTTTCTTACTTCGCCTTCGCTATCGCCAAAATTTTTCGGGTCAAAAACAAAAAAGGCATACCCTTTTGCCGAAAGTTTTTTCCCGTAAGTGGCTCCGGTTTGTTCTTTTACCTGTGTGCCAACACGTGTATAGATGATAGTTGGATATTTCTTTTCACTATCAAACCCTTTGGGTAAGTATAAATCGCCTGCCAATTTGTAACCTTGGCTCATAAAGTTTACGCTGTTTTTGCCTTCTTGTAACTGCGCGTAATCAACAGTCAGAACTTTTTGATGATTGTTCATAATTATTGCTTTTAAAATTATAATGCAAAATTGAACAATGTGAGGAGGTTACTTGTATCCAAATCTCTTGGGTTTGTGTTCAGATACAGGATTTTTACTCAAAGTCGGTTGACGAGCTCAACTCTTTAAACGCTTCCAATTTTTCAAGTTGAGATTGATAATAAGTAGTGGCTCTTTGATAAGCGTCTTTTCCCATTAGCAAATGCAGTGGTGCGATTTCTTTCCCTGCAAGGTCAATTAATATCTTTACCAATTTATCAGGATTTCCCGGTTGCTGTCCATGATATTGATTCATTGCATCAACCAATTTTTGTGTGTTGTAAACTTCTATTTTGTTTTGAGCTATTGGAAACGCTCCCAAAAAATTCGTTCTGAAAAGACCGGGAGAAACAATCGTTACATTTATATTAAAAGGTTTTGCTTCTAACGCTAATGCTTCCGACAGGCCTATAACAGCCGATTTAACAGCGTTGTAACTTCCCGCGCCTGCATCGGCACCGTACCCCGCAGACGAGGCAAAGTTGAAAAAGTGACCGCTTTTTTGTTTTCTAAAATACGGCATAACATTCCTGATTACATTTTGAAATGCAAATACATTAACACCTACAGACTGCTGAAATTCTTTCGCAGAGACTTCCTCCAATGCTCCCAAAAGCATATAGCCGGCATTGTTTACGGCCACATCAATATTGCCAAATGTTTTTACCGTTTCATCAATCGCTGTTTTTACTTCATCATCATTAGTAATATCAACTGTCAGTGCTAACAAATTAGGATTCGTACCGATTTTTTCTTCAATGTTTGCTTTGTTTCGGGAAGTTGCTGCAACTTTATATCCACTTGCCAATAATTTTTTTGCAAGTGCTAAACCAAAACCATTTGAAGCACCTGTAATAAACCAAACGTTATTCATCTTTATTAAATTTCTTTTGTTTACATCAAAAGTATTTTAAAATTGATATACATTTGATACCTGTATACAAAAGGATACTTAAATGCGCAAAAAAGAAAAATACAATTTTCAGGATAAAATCAGATTTGTGCAGGACACACAATATGTTATAGGAGGAAAATGGAAACTGCCGATTATCATCTCTATATACCACGGTCACAATCGGTTTAATGAAATATTATCCTCTATTCCAAAGATTACTAACCGGGTACTTTCTAAAGAACTGAAACATTTGGAGCAAAACCTATTAATCTCCCGAACCGTTTATGATGACTACCCGGCCAGAGTCGAATATAACCTAACTGAATATTGCCAAACAATTTCAGAAGTTTTGCAATCAATGGAAAAGTGGGGAAAAGCCCACCGGGAAAAGATTAAGAAAAAATCTTGACAGAACTTTTCTGTTTGTTTACGTGGTGTTAATATTGATATATTATTTGTTTTTGAAATATGTATAAAGTTATATTTGCCACAGTTATTTTAACCTATCAACCAAATAATTGTTGCACAACTATGAAAAACCAAGTAACCATTCTTTTTGCTGCCACTATATCTATTTTTACTGCATGTTCAAAAAGTTCTTCCGATACTACGCCGCCCACACCGCCGCCTCCTGTAGTTAAAAATGACAGTGTAACAGTCACGCATACCAGTGTTTCTTACGTTGATGTACAGACATCCGAATATCCAATTTTAAGTTCGTCAATGGCAACGTCTCTGTACGTTGGTAGGATTATAAAGGAAAGCGATACGTCAAATATGTACAGTTCATTTTCCAAACCAGTTGCAGATACTAATGTCTTAAACAAAGCGACTATATACACGACTTTACCAACAGATTCCATTTCCCGTACAGACTTTCCTTCCTATGCGCTGAATCAAAGTTATTTTAATGGGATTCTGAAAAACAATAAGAGTGCACAAATAGGCAATTTTATTTTCTCTGATAACAATTCAAAATCCAATATCCAATTTCGGTTCAATGTTTTTAGAAACCTACTTGGTGTTAACGAGGACATGAATACCTATCTCAATTTAGGATTTGCTGATACAAGTGCTATTGATAAAAAGAATAAAGTGGTTTACTTACAAATGGAGCAAACTAGGTTCTATATAAACTGTGAACCACCGATTTATGATGCTTTCATAAAAATTCCTAAAACAAATAGTAGTTACAACAATTTGTTTGGTGCAGGCGAGCCCAAGATTGTCAGTTCTATTGCGTATGGTATTTCTTATGTTATCGCAATAATGGTTGATTCTTCAAAAACAAACGAATTGGCAACTGCTGTCAACAATTTTAAAAATGAGATGGGAAAACCGACCAAGGATTACAACAATCTGTCTACTGCAGACAAGCAGATTTTCAAAAACGCAAAAGTCTATGCCGTCGCGCTAGGACAGGACAAAAAGAATTATGCCAATGCGGAAGATGCACTTACGGATATGGCAAGCGCACTTAAAAAAATCACTAATGATTTAACTTACGGTGGATACCCGATTCGCTACTCGTTATCAAATGTCTCAAACTTCGATGTGTATAAAAGGAATTTTAAGTTGGCTCAATATGCTGATGTTACGGAGAAAGTTCCTAAAAATTAATTCCTTTCCTTATTGAAATAAAAAGTGATGACTACCTTCGCGGCTCTCAAATCTCAACAATCATGATAGAAAATTTGGAAGCGCGCATAGCGGCATCCACGACCCATTCCTACAAGACAATATTTACCAATCAGACTAATCACCACAATACACTTTTTGGCGGAGCCGCACTGGCAATCATGGACGATGTAGTGTTCATTACGGCGACAAGGTTTTGCCGTCAGAAATTTGTAACTGTATCCACGGACGATGTCAAGTTTTTCAAGCCGATTCCCAATTCTACCATTATAGAATCCGTTGGTAAAGTGGCCCATGTTGGACGTAGTAGTATCAAGATTTATGTCGAAATCTTTGTGGAAGAAATGTACAGTACTAAACGAGAAAGAGCTATTGAAGGTTATTTTAAGATGGTTGCTGTTGATGAAGATGGCAAATCGACACCTATCGTATAGGTTTTCATGACATAATGTCGTTTCTTTGGTTTTGGATTGTTATTTGTTTCTACGAATATCGTAAATGCGAAAATTTAAAAAAGGTGTTTACAGAAAAATTTATAAACAAATAAAAAGGGAAAAGAAATGATTGTAATTATCGATGTCAACGAAAACATCAACCGCGAAGGCATAATGTATGTTCGCAATGTGGATGCAGCTATCGAAGAGCTTTTCCACAATGAATTGGACGGAATCGTATTTACGGAGTCTGTTTGCTCTTCTGAAACGGCAAGGTTAAAAGCAATTGTAAAAGCTATTGACAACGATGTCGTTGTTTTGCAAAAAGAACAAAGTGTCGACGATTCTATCAAGGAAATCCAGAAAATACGTCAATTGGCAAGATTAAGCCAGATGACGTTCAGCGATACATTGGCTCCTGAAAATCTTGCAGATCAGATTACGGTATTGTAACTTCTTTATAAAAAAGCGAAAAGGCAAGAACCAAAAAATCATTTTTTGGTTCTTGCCTTTTCGCTTTTACTTTGTCGTATGAAAATTTGTTGCAAGTATTTCACGGAGTTGACTTTGATAGAACTATACCATATCTGGGACATCCGGGATGAGGTTTTCCTGGAAGAACAGAAATGTGACGAAAAGGAAACGGATTTTAAGGATTTGGAGTGCCATCATCTGATGTTTTGGGACGATGGCGCATTGGTCGCTTATGCACGTCTGCTGCGGCCTGGATTGTCTTATCCGGAAATGTCCATCGGACGTATTGCTTGCAGGCTGACCTACAGAGGAAACGGTTTTGGAAAAAAACTCGTCGAAACTGCTATTGAAGAAATCGAAAAGTTGTTTGGAAAAGGTCCGATTAAAATCAGTGCGCAATATTACCTGAAACGTTTCTATGACTCTTTCGGTTTCCAACAAATTAGCGATATCTATCTAGAAACAGGTATCAAACATATCAAGATGCTGCGTCCATAAACTATAAACAAATCAGACATGAAATTCATTCTCCTATTGAGCTTTTTCTTTTTGCCAATATCATTTCTTTTTTCACAGCAATTAATTGCAAAACCAGAACTGAGAAATGGAGATTTGTTGTTTGTCGGGGCACAAAAGGAAAACCTTTCGGGAGCTATCAACCGTGTGACACAACGCAATAGCAATCAGTCTTACGACCATATTGGCTTGTTGGAAAAAGACAAGGATTCCGTGCTTTTCGTATTGGATGCCTCCACCAAAAAAGGTAGCGCAAGAGAATCGCTGGACAGCTTTTGTATGCGTGAGCGTACCGACAGTCGAGTTGTTGCTGTTTACCGTCTTTATGCAAACTATCAATATGCAATTCCGTCCGCCATTATTCGTGCGAAAGAGTTGTTGGGCAGACCTTATAACTGGTCATACGTATTGAATGAAAACAGTTATTACTGTTCGGATTTCGTGGAGCGTACTTTTCGTCAGGATACAGTTTTCCATCTTGAGCCAATGACTTTTGTTAATCCCAAAACAGGCAAGATTGACGACTATTGGATTGATTTTTACAAAAAGCAAAATATGGATGTGCCGGAAGGAAAATTGGGCTGCAACCCCAATGGATTAGCTGCATCTCCTAAACTATATTTTGTTGGCTTTCTTAATGTCGATAAGGAAAAATATTAATCTTTGACAAATATAGATAACTGTATTTTTGTGCTAAAAGCTATTACGAAAAATGAAAACATTTCTTTCTGATTTGATTCCTAAGTTACAGAGGTTTTCCCAAAAGCTTGATAATAATTCATTGTTACAAAATCAAAACTGGGTACTATTGGATGAAAATAATAATAAGACAGTTTATATATTTAGAAGTAACAAGCAGCTTTTGATTTCTTTAAATGGCATTGTAGAGAAAGGGAATTGGGAATATTTAAATGAAAAGACATTATTGATTGATAGAAAGGATAGTAGTTACATTTTCAAGCATGGTTTTTTTGATGAAAATATTTTGGCCATGAAGATTGATGGTTTGAATGAATATGTTTTTTTTATTAACGAGAGTAAATCTATTGTGGAATTGAATAGCATTGAAAATGTTGAAAATTTCTTGGTCAATAAATATATGAATAATGGTACAAGTAAGATTATAATTGATGATTTGCCACTGGAGACCCTTCCTAATTTCAAAATTGATACTATTATAAATAGCATACCTAAGAGTACATCAACAAAAATTATTAATATAGAATTTCATAATGGAGATAGAGGTTCAATTATTGTTGACGACTTGCGTAAAAGTTATTATTTCGAGGAAGATAGAGGTCGTGGATTATTAAGAAGGACAATTTTTCATTATTATATTGGTCGAAATTATTGTATCAATGCGCTATATGTTTTTTTACAAACTAAGTCAATTAGTAATGTTGGATATATGTATAGTGGTTAATTAAAATTGACGATAGTTCTTTTTCCAAACTAAAAGAAAAACGCAGAGGCGAAACAAATGTTTTGCTTTTCTGGGCAAATGAATTTCTTGTCTTTTAACAGAATAGAATATGGACATAGACTATAAATTTATGCGGGAAGCCATCGAGTTGTCTCGTACGCACATGGAAGCAGGAGAGGGCGGACCTTTTGGATGCGTAATTGTAAAGGATGGAATGGTTGTAGGACGTGGTTGGAATAGTGTATTGAAAGGATGCGACCCTACTGCACACGCGGAAGTCATGGCGATACGTGACGCGTGTAAGCATCTGAATACTTTTCAGTTAACAGGTTGCGATGTCTATACATCATGCGAACCTTGCCCTATGTGCCTTGGTGCACTATATTGGGCACGACCCGACCGTATTTTCTATGCCAATAATAAAGCGGATGCCGCCAATATTGGTTTTGACGATTCTTTCATTTATGATGAAATGCAACAACCTATGGAGCAACGCAAGATCCCGATGATTGCAATGGATAATGCGGAGGCACTAAAAGTTTTCAAGCTGTGGGAGGATAAAAAAGATAAAACAAACTATTAATAATTCTGATAAATTACTATTTACGCTGTTGATCTTCCAGAAAATATAGTTGCTGTGCCAGCATGTCAACCTTGGACATGTAATAGCCGTTCTTATTGGCTTCTGCGACAGGAACATCGTATATATAGTGTATTTCCATAGGGCGTTTATAATCGTAGTCCAGTTTCATGCTTGGAGAGTATGCACTCATTTTGGATGTATAGTCAATCATTTCATCTGGTAGGTTTTCATCCAATGTAACACCACATGCTTTTGCACCCAATATTACTTCTTCCATAATTTGTTTGGATAAGTTGACCAATACAGGACTAGCCATCAAGGCATCTGTTTGGCAATTCAACACTACGGTCATACCGTTGAACGCTATATTCCATAGTAGTTTCCGCCAGCGAAGTTTATTTAAATCTTCGGTTGCTGAACAACGGATTTTTTGTATGCTAAATATCTCTGCTAGTTTTTCCAATCGGTTTAAATCTTGAACATTATAGTTGCCTATAACAAGATTGCCATGATCCAAATGCAAAATATGTCCCGGTCCAATCTTGTTGCTACTGATAAAAGCGGAAGCTCCTGCAATCTGTATTTTTGGAAACATAGCTGCAACATCCTTTTCCACTCCCAACCCATTTTGGATGAGAACGACTATTGTATTATTTCCCAATAATGGCGGTAAGAGTTTTGGTAAAAGTCTTTTGTTTTCAGTAGTTTTTAAGCATACGAATACAAAATCACACGCGGGCATTTTTTCCGTATTGTCGTATGCGTTTACCTTATCCAGACTATAATTTCCTAATTTCTTAGAGTCTATTTTTAAACCATTTTCTTTTACATATTCGTAATCGCTGTGTAGGAGGAAATGAACATCTTCGCCTGCTTTCACCAAAAGTGAACCGTAAAAAATGCCAATAGCGCCCGAACCAATAATAGCGTGCTTCATTTTCCTGAAATTTAGATGATATTGACTTCTCTCTCTAGTGTGATTCCGAATTTTTCTTGGATGCTTTCAATTATTTTAGTGGAAAGTTCCAATATACTTTTACCCGAACCCCCTCCATAATTGACTAAAACCAAAGCCTGGTGAGTGTGTACGCCAATATCTCCTTCTCGAAAACCTTTCCATCCGGCTTTCTCTATCAGCCAACCGGCTGCAATTTTTATGTCCGAACTATTGTCCGGTGCGGGGAATCCTTTGATATCCGGATATTGTTTTTCCAGTTCGGTAAACTGTTCTTTTTTTATAGTTGGATTTTTGAAAAAGCTA
>JAATFC010000214.1 GCA_015655435.1 Chitinophagales bacterium
TAAAATATGCTGGTTCATCTGCCGACTTATCAAATCAAGCTTGTTATTTTTATTCCAATACGGCTCTTGTCAAGGTTGCAAGTAGTTCAACCGTCAATTGTGATAATCCTACCTCTGCAACCGGTAGCAATGGTCTATTGGGATGGGTAAGTAATACAAGCAGTGCTATAGATGGCAACAACACTACTGCGGCTACTATGAACTCTCTAGTTTCTTTGTTAGGTGTATTTGGGAGTTCTTCTTTAAGTGTAGAATTACCAGATTACGGTACGGCTGGGGACACCTTACATGTTATAACTAATAATACTGGTACTTCTTTACTAAGCCTATTGAATGGAGTATCTGTTAAATTCTACAATAGTGATGGCTCTACTACAGTTCAGACTCAATTTACACTTATTGATCTTGTAGGACTTTCTGCGGGATTGAAAGACATACAGGTTGTTAACCCTGATAGCAAAGCATATGTAAAAGTTGACATAACATTTGTTTCCGCGGTAGGAATTCTCAATTCTTTCAGTGTATATGAAGTATATAGAACTCCAAAGAAGGTAACAATAACATCAACCAATACTAAGTTATGTACAGACCTTACATCCATTACTGCTCAGGTGAGCCCTTTAGGTGATGGAACAAGGACGAATTATAATTGGACGTGGGCAACGAATCCAGACTTTACTCAACCTACACAAATAGCAAATACTGTTTCTAACAATACTTCTAATTCCGAAATTACTATAAACAATTTGTCCGAAGGTCAACATACTTTTTATGTCCAGGCGGAGAATCAAGTCTGCACAAATAGGATAGGCAAAGACACTATCATTGTTACAGTTTATAAATCTCCGACTATTACACCTGTCAATAATTCGATTTTATCAACTGCAACAAGAAACAGTTCATACAATAGTACTAACACTATAACAACTGACGCCGGCACATTCAGTTCCTTTACACAAGACCCTTTTGATGCAGGATTCGCATTTGTAACTGGTGGTTCTTCTTCCCATTTTACTTCAACATCTGTAAATGGAAATGCCACGGCCAGCCTAAGTTCAATACCTGTAACAGTTACCGCTATTAACAATGGTTGTTCATCAACAGTTAATTATCAGATTCCTTTGAGCTCGGTGCTTCCTGTATTTTACAGCAAAGAACTATCAGCAAATGTTGTCAATGGCACGGTGGTTTTAACATGGTCGACCGCCACTGAAATAAATAATAAATATTTTGAAGTGCAACGAACGAAGGATCAATCCAACTGGACTAGTATTGGAACCGTCAAATCGAACCTTCCAAATGGTTCGGGAAATGGGGCAGATTATAGTTATACTGATTACAGTCCATTGGATGGCATCACTAACTATCGTCTAGTACAATATGATCAGGATGGCAGTTCTAAAACAAGTAAAGTTGTATCAGTAGACATCATCAATACAAGTAAAGTCAAGATTTATCCAAACCCAGCTGACGATAAGATTCAGGTAATGGGTATCTCGATTGGAACAAAATTAAATATATACAGTATAGATGGCAAGTTGGTCAAAAGTCAGATTGCAACTTCATTACCTGACGTTGTCAACGTACAATCGCTACCATCAGGAGTCTATTTAATACAGATCATAAAAGACAATCAGGTGAAAGAAACTACAAAGTTTATAAAAAGATAGGTGTTTCATTAAATTTAGATAGATAGATAAATCGGTCTCTGTTTCTACAGAGACCTCGTTGTCTTATGCTAGGTCTGATCGGGATTTTGATAACATTAGCCATGGTCTGCATGACGAAAGCTTATTTTTAAACCCTAAACAATCTTGACCAGAACACCTTCTTCGACGAAACGTTCTACGATAACCCTTACTCCAAAAGCTGTAGCTTCTACTCTCGCCCGAAAAATACGTGGTGCATCAGTCCCAAGATTCAATCTAGACAAGATTCCCTTCAACATTTGACCCGCATCTGGTGTACGTCGACCATTGAACCAGTCCAATGCTGATTTTGTATTTTCATCGACCCTAATCTTTTCTGCGACATTAGTTAAATCAATGATTAAAGAGTTTTTTTCTTCTGCAATAATAGGAATTATCCCAGCTTTTATCAATTAATTGGTCAATAGGTAAACTTAAGCAAATTAAGCATAGGTGTCACCAAAAGCACTTTGTCCAGCCGTCATTCTAACCATGTTCGGAATGACGGATCCTTCGACTTGTCTGCAAAATCTGCCGAAATGGAAGAACCTATCATACAAAAGCATTTTGACGGACGTGATATAACCAACAATAATCTTGATTTTGAAAACAGATTGTTTGGACTACTACACAAACTATGTGATTTATTGAGCACCTTTTAAAATGGTTAATTAGATTAAAAACGATGTTATGGCAACTATAAAAGATATTACGAAAGATTTTGGGACACTCTATCATCCCAAATATGCTTTGCTGTTCCATGAAAGCAAAGACAACAATACCGATGTCTACGTGGAGTATTTTGACATGGACGGCAACGGTAACCCCATAAATACGCATCCTTTAAGTGTAAGGGAAGCGAACAGATTGTCAAAGGCATTGAATACGCGACAGGAAAAAGACAACGCATTTTTGAAACCCAAGGCTATTTTATCTACCAATATTTTGCATATTGACCCGAGTGTGGATAAAGGTTTGGGCATTTGGTACACAAAAGCACAGCACAGACAACTCTTTTTTATAGAAAGTTTGGGCATTCCCAATGGAAAGACTTTTGTCCCATCCATGTTATGGAAAGCAGATAAACATAGTTTGAGTGTATTTGCCCTAAAGGATGAACGCAGACCCACCGAAACGACCAAACTATACCATGCGCCCTTTTTCAATATCTATGAAAATGACAAAGTTTGTATGGGAACGGTTAATACTGACATCCAAAAGTAGGCATCTGTGGAGGAATTTGTACAAGCTTGGGGAAACTATTTCACCCATTCTTATTTCAGTCATTTAATAAATGACCACAATCCTATAAAAGGAAACTGTATAAATCTTTGGAAAGTATTATTAGATACAAATAAACCCTTTCCAAAAAATGTACTGAAACCAAACAACAAAACACTTAAAAATTTATTGTGATGAATACCGAGAAAACTAAAGTACATTTTACGGACAGCAACTTATTAAATGCGACCAATCCCGTAACGATTAATCTGATTGGGGCAAGTGGCACAGGGTCAAAGGTATTGACGGCCTTAATGGAAATGAGCCATAGTTTAACCGAATTGGGACACAGGATTGCAAATACGTTTATGAGATGATGATGTAATTACTGAAGTCAATCTGGGCAGACAACGATTTGCCTTATCTGAAATTGGACTATACAAATCCGTTGCTTTGATAAACCGTGTTAACCGTTTTATGGGAACAAACTGGAAAGCGGAGACAAGGAAATTTGGAAGGGTACAAAACGGCAAACTGCCCGAACACGCACGCTATCAAATTTATATATCCTGTGTGGACAGCGTAAAAGCGCACGGTTTGACATTGCCGAAATACTGAAAAATATAGACAATCGGCAATCTTATGCCAACCGTCCATGCTATTGGCTTGACTTTGGCAACAGCCTAAATACAGGTCAGGCAATACTCTCAACCATTGGCGCAATCAAACAACCCGAATCAGAAAAATATGAAACTGTGGGAAATCTACCTTTTATAACTGATGAATTTGGCGACTTATTGCAACAGTCAGAACAATCGGACGATACACCGAGTTGTAGTTTGGCGGAAGCATTGGAGAGACAGGATTTATACATCAATGCCGCCTTGGCACAGATGGGTTGCTCCTTACTCTGGAATCTGTTCCGTAATGGCAGGACGTTTTATAGAGGTTTCTTCCTGAACCTAAAGGATTTTCGCTCGCAGCCATTGGGGCTAACATGAGATGATGAATTTACAGTTCTAAAATTTGGTTGCGGTATCCTTTCCTTCCTCCGGTCGGAACATATACCGCAACGGTCTTTATCGCCACATGCCCCACACCGGGCCATACGGCAGCGGATTACGGTAAAGGCAAGAGGCTATATAGTTTATTTTCTATATTTTCAGTCGGATACTATCTGAGATGTTTATTCTACTTACAAAGCCAGAATCATAAAGATCGACCTTGTTCTTCTTTTTACTTATGTATCACGCCGCTATTCATCCTTCTGACCCTATCCAAGGTCATATCAAATCTTCAAATAGTTCACGCTTACGCGTAGTGCTGCCCAAATTATTATAGTTCAGTACATACAATGATATTATGATTCGTTTTTACCGGTGGATACTTAACGGTAGCCCATACAACCACTGAATCATTTGGTTTTGTAGGATATGTGAATTTGACAATTGGAATTTTTGCAGTATCCGGATAATACGAGTAGGAATAAACAATAACCTTTTGTGATTCGTTTTTCAATAAGAATACTATATAGAAATCCTTTGTCCATATCGCCACTATGATTAAACATAATAACACTAATATACTATTTGACATATTGTTTTAGTATTAGCTTTTTTACCAGAAAAACGGCACCTAAATATATAAAACATATACCTAATGTTTCATTCTGTATTTGGAAAGTATTGCCAAAACCATTTTATGTACTTTGTTTGGTATAATCATCCTGATATCAATTTCCAATACAACTCTGATCAATCATGTACGCTAGCCATTTTCATCAAGTTCCTTAATAGTCAGTCTTCAGATTCAGCAACAATGCGTCCATTTTTACGCTAAACAAGTGGCTGATTTATGGAAAACAAATATTTACGAATTTCCAAGTCTGCCTTTGCCTTCCATTCTTAGAGCTCCTCTTCATCCATATCGAAAGGAGTTTTTTTCCATCTGTCCTTTTCTTAGTAATTCTTCATCACGCATATCTATATAATTTTTTTTCTTGTTTTGACTCCATTCAATTTTTTAAAAAGTTATACTATTAGTGCAACATCCCGAAAATTGACCTTTTCATCTTTCGAATCTTTTTGTTGGCAAATTGAAAACCCTACCCCCTATTCTTTATCCTATTGGCTTTCTTAAGATTCTATAACGCTTCCACACCATTCATATGATCCATTATTTTTTCCTCGTCCACTTCTGCATAAATTTGTGTTGTACTTAATTTTGTATGACCGAGCATCTTACTAACGGTTTCTATCGGAACCCCGTTTTTTAAAGTAATCGTAGTGGCAAATGTATGGCGGGCGGTATGGAAAGTCATTTCCTTAAATATACCACAGGCGGCCTGTATGATTTTCAGGTTTCGGTTGACTTCCTGATTGGAAGCATAGTGAAATATCCTGTCCTTCATTTTTTTGTCCGGAGTCCAGTATCTCATCAGGATTTTTATGGCTGCGTCCAGAAGTGGAACCGGAGACAACTGATCCGATTTTTGCCGGTAACGATTTAATCAAAGAGTCCCTTCATTGCTGAGGACAAAATCTGAAGGTGTCAGTCCTAATGTATCGGCATAAGCTAGGCCTGTGTAACAACTGAAAAGGAACAATTCCTGTACATAAGCAATTTGAGGCTCGTAAAATTTTTGTGATTCTATCTTTATCAGGTCGTCGATATCCAACTTTTGTCTCTTGGGTCTTGTTTTATTCATCTGATATCCATCAAAGGGGTCTTCTTTCATCCATTTCAGTTTCTTGCCAACTCGCACCACTTTATGGAGCCTTTCCATGTGTTTGAATACTGCGTTGCCCTTACAGGGATCAAAATTCTTGATAGGAAAATTACGGATGTAATATTCAAAACCTTCCACTAACTCAAAATCCATTTCTGAAAGGAACAAATCTTCTTTCCTTAAATATTTCTGGATATACAGTCTTACATATTCAAGGGAAGTCCGGTAGTTTTTCATGGTTCCTTCTGCCAGCACTCCATCTTTTCCGTTATCCGGATTGGGGCCGTTGATTTTGTTGTGGTAGCGGAAAAGTTCCAGCAAGGTATGTCCGGTTTGCTTTTTAGGTTTGGCTATCTGGTTTCCTAAATAAGCCTGCTTTACTTTTTCTGCCGTCACGTCTTCTTCCTTATCTATGAGGTTTCGGTACTTCTGCGTTATCAGGAAACGGACTTTTTCTATGAAAGTATTGGTTGCAAGAGCTTCGGTACTTTTTACCGTCAGGCACTCTTTTCTGGAATCCCATTCTTTGGGATTTACTTGCTGTTTTAAAGAAACCTCTGAGGCTTCTCCATTAATAGTAATCCGTGCGTAAATACGACGCATTCTTGGATTGGCTGGTAATTTCCGTGTAATGAAATCAATGCCGAAAGTGCTTTCTGTTTTCATAAAAAACAATTTAAAAA
>JAATFC010000384.1 GCA_015655435.1 Chitinophagales bacterium
AAAAGAGTTGATGGTATTTGTGGAAAGAATCGAACAGCAAATCAATTTGTTTTCGTTGATTCCATTCACTGCGAAATTTGGTGGCGCTACCGGGAATTTCAATGCGCACCATGTAGCTTTCCCTAAAAAGGACTGGGTAAAATTGGGAAACAAATTTGTGGAGGAAAAACTTGGATTGCAACGTCAACAGTTCACTACACAGATAGAACATTACGATAATCTTACGGCGCATTTCGATGCCATCAAACGCATCAATACGATATTGGTCGATTTTTGCCGAGACATCTGGACGTATATAAGTTTGGACTATTTCAAACAAAAAGTCAAAGCCGGAGAAGTCGGTTCTTCCGCCATGCCTCACAAAGTCAATCCGATTGACTACGAAAATGCCGAAGGAAATCTCGGTATTGCAGACGCTATATTGGTACATCTTTCCGGAAAATTACCCATCAGTCGTATGCAGCGCGACTTAACAGATTCAACGGTTTTGCGTAATCTGGGCGTACCGATGGGACACACATTGATAGCCATCAACTCCATCGAAAAAGGTTTGGGGAAAATCCTATTGCACGAGGAAACTTTCAAATCCGATTTGGAAAAAAACTGGGCTGTCGTTGCAGAAGCTATCCAAACAATTTTGCGCCGAGAGAACTACCCCAATCCTTACGAAGCACTAAAAGCATTGACGCGTGGTAAAGAAGGCGTTACCGAAAAATCCATCCACGCTTTCATTCAAGGTTTGGATGTCAATAAAAAAATCAAGGATGAATTGATGAAAATCACGCCGAGCAATTATGTGGGAGTGAATCCGGAATATTAGAATCCAAAGACAACATATGAGATTTATTTAAAAGGACAGTGAAACTCATAGTTTCACTGTCCTTTTAAGTTTTAATAAATCAGCCTGAATTAGATTTCCTATATAGTTGCTAATTAACGCGAGATTTTGGTATAAGATTTTTGCCTTGATTTATTTATTGCAATATAAAACATCTAAGCTGCTTAAAAAAACAATGTATTGGCTTGAATAATATGTAAAAAAGTACCATAATACAGTATTTTATAACCATAAAAAAACGCCAGCCCATTCTAACTTTGCCCTCCGAATCAAATAGCGAATAAAGCTCTCTTGGACAATGGTCAATTTTATTATGATTGCCGTGTGCATCATCGCCGGCATGGTCTTCAAGGCTACAAAAACAATACATCCGGACGCACACAAAGGCATCAATACGTGGATTCTCTATATTGCACTACCCGCAGTTTCCTTAAAATACATTCCGCAGATTCAGTGGTCGGAGCAGATGCTGTTTCCAGTATTGGGGCCGATCGTCGTCTATATTGGATGCGCGATTTTCATGCGGCTGTACTGTAAAGCCAAGCATTACAGCCAGCATTCGCATAGTTCACTCATATTGGCAAGTGGATTCAGTAATACATCGTTTATTGGATTTCCGTTGATAATGGCTTTTTTCAATGAGTCGTTGATAAAAGTTGCGATTATATGCGACCAGACCATGTTTGTGTTGCTATCTACCGTTGGCATTGTCGCAGCCGTTAATGGAGCACCTGGCAGAGACGCTAAAGTGGATGCACGGTATATATTGCGTAGATTGCTGACCTTTCCTCCTTTTCTTGGATGTATAACGGCATTGATATTGTCAAGGATATGCAACCTAAGTGATGGAACACTGGCTTATGAGTTCTTCGATAAGTTGGCAGCAACTGTTGGCCCATTGGCACTTTTTTCCGTAGGATTGCAATTAAAATTCAACGGATGGAAAAAAGAAATCAGCCAGATTACCATGACCCAATTATACAAATTGTTGGTTGCGCCTCTTTGGGTTGCATTGATTGCGCTAGCAATTGGGCTGAAAGGAGATATTGCCAAAATCACCATTTTTGAAGCCGCAATGCCCACTTTAGTAACGTCCAGCATCATATCCGAACAATTCCGGCTCAATACCAGATTGATTAACCTCATTATCGGCATCAGTATCATATTAGGCTTTTTTACGGCATTCCTTTGGTTTGAAATTCTGGAAATATTCTTTTAAAATTATACGACAACCTTTCTATCGATTACTAAAAACGAAAAGCGGATTTTCCCATTTTTTTTCAGCTACCTGCGAACATTCTTAATATCTTCGCAGCCATGAGCAAAGAAGTTGTTTTGAGTGGTATTCGCCCGACTGGTTTTCTACATTTGGGCAATTATTTTGGTGCGATGCGCAACTATGTTCGCATGCAGGACGAGTACAATTGTTATTTTTTCGTAGCGGATTGGCATAGCTTGACAACACATCCTGACACAAAAGAACTAAGAACGAGCGTCAATCGTGTATTGGCTGAAAACATAGCCTGCGGTCTAGACCCTGAAAAAGTGGCACTTTACATACAGAGTGATGTTCCAGAAATAGCAGAACTTTATCTTTATCTCAATATGCTGGCATACAAGGGCGAACTGGAAAAAGTTCCAACTTTCAAGGACAAGGTTCGCTTAAGTCCAGACAATGTCAATGCCGGACTATTGACGTATCCTGTATTGATGGCGTCGGACATATTGATACACCGCGCGACCAAAGTTCCGGTTGGTAAGGATCAGGAGCAACACCTTGAAATGGCGAGAAATTTTGCCGAAAGGTTCAACCATCGCTACGGTGAGGTTTTTCCATTGCCTTATGCTTTCAATTTCCAAACTTCTTTGGCAAAAATCATGAGCCTTGACGGTAACGGAAAAATGAGCAAAAGCGAGAATGCAATGGGCACACTTTACCTAAATGATTCGGAAGAAGAAATAATCAAAAAAATAAAGAAAGCAAAAACGGATTCCGGTCCAACGGAATCAAATTCCGTCAAGCCTGATTATATTGAAAATCTTTTCACGCTTATGCGTTTGGTTAGTAAGGAGGATGTTACTGCAAAATTTGAATCCGATTTCAACAACTGCTTCATCCGCTATGGCGACATGAAGAAACAGTTGGCTGAAGACATGGCGGCATTTATCGCTCCAATACGAGAAAAGGCGCAGTCCATCCAAAATGATGAAGCATATCTATCTAAAATAACAAAAGCAGGAGCGGAAAAAGCCAGGGAAAGTGCCTCCGCAACTTTGAAACTTGTCCGTCAGGCCATGCATATGAACCACTAAAATCTGATTGTCGATTATGTCGCAAAACACGCAACCTAAACATATTGCCATCGCGGGCAACATCGGTGCCGGGAAGACCACGCTGACCGAGATGTTGAGCAAACATTATAAGTGGATTCCACAGTTCGAGGACGTGGACAACAATCCCTATCTCAATGACTTCTACGAAGACATGCCACGTTGGAGTTTCAACTTGCAGATATATTTTCTGAACAGCAGACTCAACCAGATACTAGAGATTCAAAACGGAAACCATACCGTCATACAAGACAGGACGGTATATGAGGATGCCATGATATTTGCTCCCAACCTGCACGAGATGGGCCTGATGTCAAGTAGGGATTTCAAGAACTACTACAATTTTTTCCAGACATTGAAGTCCATGGTCAAGCCACCTGATTTGTTGATATACTTGCAAGGATCCGTTCCTGCGTTGGTTGGACAGATTCAGAAACGAGGTCGTGAATACGAAGAAAACATCCGCCTCGACTACCTGAAAAAGCTCAATCTTCTATACGAGGACTGGATAGGCAAATACAAAGACGGTCCCATCATCACCGTCAGCATTGACAAAAACCGCTTCGCGGAAAATGAAGAAGATTTTGGGGAAATAATCTCCAAGATAGACGCGACCTTATTTGGTCTGTTTTAAAAAAATACAGTAATCTTTTACAACAACATGAGTGTAAGTTTTGAGCTAAAAAGTATCACCGCTACCGCTATAAAGGAATTGTACCAAGTGGACATTTCGTCCGAAAATATTCAGGTCAACGAGACCAAACCAGAGTTTGAAGGAGACTATACTGTCGTTTTGTTTGCTTTTGTCAAACAGCTTAAACAATCGCCTGACGCAGTCGGCAACGCAATAGGCAATTACTTGAAAACGCATTTTTCTAATCTGGTCAAGGATTTCAATATCATCAAAGGTTTTCTCAATATAGTCGTGCAAGGTGGTTTTTGGTTGGATTTCTTGAACGAAAATGCAACCAATACAAACTATGGATTCCGTCCCGTAAAACAGGACAAAGTCATGATTGAATATTCCTCGCCCAATACCAACAAACCTTTGCACCTCGGGCATCTGCGCAACAATTTTTTGGGTTGGAGTATTGCGGAGATTTTGAAAGAACAAGGCAATACGGTTTACAAAACCTGTGTTGTTAACGACCGTGGTATTCATATTTGCAAAAGCATGATTGCCTGGGAAAAATTTGCCGAAGGCAAAACACCCGAAACAGAAGGTGTAAAAGGTGATCATTTTGTCGGCGACTATTACGTAAAATTCAATGACGAATACAAAAAACAGGTAAAAGAATTAGAAGAGAAAGGTCTATCAACCGAACAAGCAGAGAAAGATGCGCCCATCATGGTAGAAGCGCAGGACATGCTATTGAAATGGGAACAAGGCGACCAGAAAGTGCATGACCTCTGGGCGACGATGAACGACTGGGTTTATAAGGGTTTCGACGAAACATATAAAGAAATTGGCAGTGATTTTGATAAAACCTATTACGAACACAACACCTATCTTTTAGGAAAAGACTGGGTGGACAAGGGATTGCAGTCAGGTGTCTTTTTCGCTAAGGAAGACGGAAGCGTGTGGATTGACTTGACAGAAGACGGACTGGACCAAAAACTTGTTCGCCGCAAGGACGGAACATCGGTTTACATCACGCAGGATATTGGACTGGCAGACCTAAAAGTTCAGGAATTTGGTATCGACCGTAATATTTACGTAGTGGGAGACGAACAAAACTACCATTTCAAAGTGCTAAAACTCATCTGCCAAAAATTAGGAATACCTTCTGCCGATGGCATGTACCACCTAAGTTACGGTATGGTTGAGCTACCTACCGGAAAGATGAAAAGCCGTGAGGGAACAGTCGTCGATGCAGATGACCTCGTTGCCGGAATGCTTAGAATAGCTGCGGAAAAAACAGCAGAACTAGGAAAAGTCGACGGTTTCGAAGCATCAGAACTTGATAAACTATACAATATCATTGGGCTGGGCGCGTTGAAGTTTTTCCTGTTGCGTGTCGACCCTAAAAAACGTATGATTTTCAACCCTGAAGAGAGTATTGATTTTCACGGATTCACAGGACCGTTTGTCCAATATACGCACGCGCGTATCAAGAGTATCCTACGCAAAACGGAAGGAGAAAACAACAATGCTGCGATCAGCGACGACCTCTTGCCTTTGGAGAAAAAACTGACAGTCTCATTGGAGCAATACCCAACCGTCATTTCCGAATCGGCGCAAGCGATGGATCCATCCGGAATCGCCATATATGTTTTCAATCTGGCAAAAACATTTAACCAGTTTTATGCGGAACTGTCCATTGCCAATGCAGAATCGCCGGAAAAGAAGGCCCTGCGTTTGCAGATTGCGACATTGACAGCTACTACGATTCAACGTGCAATGCACTTGTTGGGAATAGAAGTTCCAGAAAGGATGTAACCTTTTCTAAAAAGTACATTATATATTGGCTTGCTCGCGGTTGTGAGTAAGCCAATATGCTTTTAAATCGTGCCTGTTCCAATTCTACTCGCTGCAATCAATTTCCACTATATTGTTGTTGCTGTAGTCTGTATTGAGCATAATCGTTTTCTCGATGCTACCCACATAGATTTTTAGAGCCGCAGTATTGGGTGGTATAGAACCGAGGTTTTCGGCTTTAAAAAGGATGGTGTTTTCTCCTTTCTTCAGTTGCATCTGTAACTGTTGTGGTATTTTTTTGACACCTATTTTTCCAGCGATTAATTGACCATTCAAAAATATTGAGACCGTATCGCCATCTTCTTTTTGCGCATCCCACAACTCGGCAGTTATTTTTCCAAAATCTGATTTCAATCTTCCAACCAGGCGGTCTTTTCGTCCGTCGGTAATAGTGGGAGATTCTATTTTGATAGGCTCGCCTGTTTTTGCCGGATGATAAATAAAATGCGCCACAATCGCCGTAGCGTATGCATTGGACTTGTTAGAAAAATCAAAACCGTACTGCGGTTCCAACGCGCCTTCTGTATAGACTCTGAAATCCGCCGTATTGGGCGGAATGTCACCATAGTTTTCTGCAAAAAAGGCAATAAAATTATCACCTTCCTGTAGTTTGATACTATCCAAGAAAGAAACTTTTTCGACTACAAACCGGTCAGCAATCACTTTTCCGTTATGGACAATCGTAACCGAATCCTTATCATAATCTTCCTCGTCCAATATAGAGAGGCGAATATTTGGACTTTGCACTTCTACTGGTTCGTAAACGCCGTAGTATATATCCTTTGGAATGATGATGTCATTTTCTTTGGGATGATGTCCCGGTATTTTACTGACTTGTTTGAGCGTGATGTCCGTATCGTAAAGAAAATTTCTTAGCGAAACCTTGGTACTTGTTTGCATTTCGTCATCGTAAAGTCCAGCCATAAACATTCCAAACTCCTTAATCGGTAAGCGTTGCAATTTGAGTTGATTTTTTTTGTCCAAAGCCAGATGCCCATTGAGGTACATCGGCCACGATCCCAGACTAAACGGTTCTTCTTTCAACGGATATTTGTTCCTTGCAATACCTAGTTTGTTTTCTCCTTTTTTTGCCAATAGCAAATCGTATTCTCCCTTGAAATGTGCATATGAAATCTTCATCCTTGTCGGATACAGCATATTTTGCACAGGTTCGTAAATCGTCAGTTCGAGGTCGATAGCCGGAATATGTGGCCAGGGTTTGTACGCCATTTTCCATATACCAGAAACAGAATTTAGATTTTGCGCAGATGCAAATACTTTGACCCAAATAAGCAATACGACTAGCATTAACTTAAATATCCCATAATATTTTGGTTTACTTTTTTTCATAGTGTACAATCCATAAAGTTAAACGTAAAATAGCTAATGACAGAATGAGTCTTTCAATTGCGCTGTTTTTTAGCCATTACTTTTTACATTTGTTTCTTACTCAAAATGCAAATATATGCTTCCAGAAATAGCTTCCCGATTCATGCGCTACGTACAGATTGACACGCAGAGCAACGCAGAAAATAACACAGTTCCTTCCACTGAAAAACAAAAAGTACTGAGCGAAATGCTCGTAAGCGAACTATTGCAAATGGATTACAGCGATGCACGCATGGACGCATTTGGATATGTATATGCAACGATTCCTTCCAATATAGAAAAAGAAGCGCCGGCGATCTGTTTTTGCAGTCATGTGGATACGGCTCCTGCAAGTAGCGGAACTAATATAAAACCTATACTGCATCAGCATTACGACGGTTCTGATATTGTACTGCCCGACGATGCCACACAAATACTTACAACTGAAAAATATCCTTATTTAAAAAAACATATTGGCAAAGACATTATCACAGCAAGTGGATTGACTTTGTTGGGCGCGGACGATAAAAGTGGCGTTGCGATTATCATGCAACTAGCACAATACTTAAAGGACAATCCCGCCATTCCGCACGGCGATATTAAAATATTGTTCACACCTGATGAAGAAATCGGACGTGGCGCAGAGCATGTCGATATTGAAAAACTAGGCGCGCAGTTTGGCTACACTTTGGACGGTGGCGATTGCGGTGACTATGAGGACGAAACTTTCAGCGCCGACGGAGCCATACTGACTATCAATGGCGTAAGCGCACATCCAGGTGATGCTAAAGGAAAAATGGTCAACGCACTAAAACTCATCAGTGAAATACTAGTCCAACTACCCAAAGAACTCTCTCCCGAACATACGGAAGGTCGTCAGGGATTTGTACACCCGGACGAGATTAGTGGTACGACAGAATCCGTAAAAGTAGAATGGATATTCCGTGATTTTGAAACAGAGAAATTATCCGAACAGAAAAACATATTGGAGAATATCGTCAAAAATCTATTGGCGCAATATCCCACCGCAAGCTACAAACTGGAAGTGAACGAACAGTACCGCAACATGCACGAAGTATTGGCGCAATATCCACAGATTCGAGAAAAAACTGTCAAAGCATATGAACAAGCTGGTCTGACCGCTAAAATCGAACCCATAAGAGGCGGCACGGACGGAAGTCGTTTAAGTTTTATGGGACTTCCCTGCCCTAACATTTTCACGGGGATGCAAGCCATCCACAGCAAGCACGAATGGATTGGAGTAAGTGACATGGAAAAATCTTTGGAAGTATTGGTTAATTTAGTTCAGTTGTGGATAATTTAGTACAGCTCATGAGGCAATGTAGATGTTTTCAGCCTAACCTTATATATGACCTATTGGTTTATAGTCTCATAAGATTTATAGTCGAAAGGCAACATACTCGACACCTTTTCAGACCAAGACCAATAAGCCTCTATTATAAAATCCGTAGGCGGAGCATATTGACCATTCTCAAAAACCAACAACTCGGTATCGGGAGATAATGACGCGATAGAAGTAATATAGCTATTGTTATTTTGTGTTGCTCTATTTTTATAGTATTCAGGTAATTGTAATTTATTAGGATAAGTTATATATAGATAAAGAGGGAAACTATATATTTTCCCAATAGTATCATTTCTTACATAAATGCTGTCAGATGTTAAGAAATGCTTGTCCAGCAACCATAATATATCAGGCTGCAACCTCAGACTTTTGTAATAATTAACGGAATCTGGAGGAAACACTTGCTCCATTTTATTCATGATGACTTTTGTGCCATCCGGCCTAAAGCTTATATATCTATTGGCATTAAAAATACTATCCGCTCTCTTTTTTTCTTTATTAGGTATTTTCTTTAACCGCTGCATTTTAAAACCTTCTTTTTCGAGTGCATTGCTATAGAGAGCTCGCATGAAATGTAAAAGTGATCCTTCATAGACGTCTTCTCTCCTCTTCTCTCTTTCTAACAAATATTTTTTTCTCGTGGAAATGTTTTTGAACATTGGATATCCAGTATACAATATCTGCGTAGAATTGAAATCATAAATAAATTGCTGTAGGTCATAACGAATCTTATACCCCAGGTATTTATTTTCAATTTCCAGAGGTTCCAGAGCCACAACTTCTATGCTATTTGTTTTTTTTGAGTAGCGAAATTTGACAGCATCTTTATTTTTGATGATACATTGATCAGAAAAAGGTAACGTACCAATGAACAAATCCGTGAAAAGTTTCCCCCATTTCATCCAACCATCTTTGTCGAAATTCTGAATTACGACTGGAGACAAATCATTTTTTCTAGCTTGCAGTCTTATTTCAATTTGATTTGCACTGATTTTATCCGAATGAAGGGATGTTATTTGGTAACCCACCAACGAAAAAACAATATCATAGTTACTATTGGAAAACCCTTCTATCGAAAAAAAACCTTTTGTGTCTGTCGTTGTCGATCTTGAGGAATTACTAATGTAGACCGTTACATCTGTTAAAGGTGTGCCTGATTGGCTATCAAGTACTTTACCTTTTATAATTTGAGAATAAGCGCGAGCTTGTAAAAATACTATTATTACAATTAGAAGTATTCTCATAAAGAATTTTTATTGCCGTTGCTGGTGTTTTCGCCAGCAACCATATTTCAGAACATTGCCTTCAACCATTATGGGGTTCGTTGCAATACCAATCATTGTGTAAAAGAAATTGGTTTCAGGACTTGGTTTGATTAATAAATGAACTTAAATAATCAAATTCACGTTTATCCAAAATTATACTTATTCGATTTAAGACTTCATTAGTTTCGCCAAACTTTTCTATAATAAACTTTCTTTTTTTAATTTTCGGAGGTATAAAATAGTATAAAACTGAAAATAAACAGCCTAAACCTCCTATCGGGTCATCATAAGCATAAGAAAAGCTTTCGCCGTTTTCTCCGTAGTCTAGATCAAAAGATCTCATTTTTATTGAATCTAGCTCAATTTTCTCAAAACGCATTTTCCTCCGTATTATTCCGAAAAAATAATACTTTGATATCAGAACAGAATCAGAACTATTATTGTCCGAGATGATTACGTTTGAATTAAAATGTAAGGCTGAAAGGCTTGTCAGTACTCAAAAGTTGATTTTGATTTGCAAATGGGGGTGTATTTTTCGAGCATGTTTTTTATT
>JAATFC010000143.1 GCA_015655435.1 Chitinophagales bacterium
AAGTGAACGAGTGGAATGATGATGAGCAAACTGCCATCCGTAACATTATCACAGGTGAAATCAAAGTAGAAGGTGCGTTGCGCTCCGAAGTTCAGATGAGCATTAAGCGTCTTTTGGACATCGCTTGCTACCGTGGTCTTCGCCATCGTAAGGGTCTTCCTCTTCGCGGTCAACGTACTCGTACTAACAGCCGTACTCGTAAGGGTAAGCGTAAGACAGTTGCAGGTAAGAAGAAGGCAGCTAAGAAATAGTCTTAAAAAATTACCCAATAGCTATACTTTTAACCGAGTATGGCTATTGGATTTTTGTGTTTATAGCAAAGCCGCCGGATAGTTCCTATGAATATTGGAAAAGGAGGGGCTCAGTATTTCAGAAGATTACCTCAAAAAATTAAAAATGGCAAAAGGAAAACAGCAGTTAAGCGCTAAGGCGGCTGCGAAGAAAAGAGTGGTAAAAGTGGATGCTCACGGAGATGCACATGTTACTGCTACGTTCAACAACATCATTATCGCATTGACCAATAAGCAAGGTCAGGTTATCAGTTGGTCTTCTGCTGGTAAAATGGGTTTCCGTGGTTCTAAAAAGAACACACCATACGCTGCTCAGGTAGCTGCTCAGGATGCTGCTAAGGTAGCATACGATGCAGGTCTACGCAAAGTAGACGTATATGTAAAAGGACCTGGTGCTGGACGTGAAGGTGCTATTCGCTCCCTTTCACAGAACGGTATCGATATTGCTATCATCAAGGATACGACTCCGCTACCTCACAATGGTTGCCGTCCTCCAAAGAAGAGAAGAGTATAATGAATTAAGAATAATGAATTGAGAATGATGAATCCGTCTTTCTCATTCATAATTCGACATTCATAATTCATATTTAAAAACAGGGTGCGCTATTCATTTTAGTTAGATTTTTATTGATAACGCATCGACACTAAAAAATCTTAAAGAAAAATTATGGCACGTTACACAGGTCCAAAGACCAAAATCGACCGTATCTTCGGAGAGCCAATCCTAGGCAACGGTAAATATTTGGGTAAAAACCCAAATCCTCCGGGACAACACGGTGCAAACCGTAAACGCAAACAACTGGGCGAATACGCTTTGCAGTTGAAAGAAAAGCAAAAAGCAAAATATACTTATGGTGTATTGGAAAAACAATTCCACAACACGTTTGTAGAAGCTGCTCGCTTGAAAGGCGTTACCGGTGACAACCTTATCAAATTATTGGAATCACGTCTTGACAATACGGTTTACCGTTTGGGTCTTACTGCTTCTCGTCCTGCTGCTCGCCAGTTGGTCAGCCACAAGCACGTTACAGTCAACGGTCACATTGTCAACATTCCTTCATATCGTTTGAAACCAGGCGACATTGTTGGTCTGAAAGAAAAGAGTGAAGGCAATACCTCCGTTACTAGCTCAATCAGAGGAAAAAATCCCAAAATTAGCTGGCTTGACTGGAATGAAACTGAAAAGAAAGGTACTTTCATCACGGCTCCGGAAAGAGAAAGTGTACCAGAAAACATCAAGGTACAGTTGATCGTCGAGTTGTATAATAAATAAGAAATTCAAGGCAATGAACATCATTGCCTTATTCTCTTTTTTCGTTCATTCGCCAAATTCGTTTTCCAGATTGGAAACATCATTTATAAAAAAACAAGTTTTAATATGGCCATATTAAGCTTTCAGAAACCAGATAAAATCATTCTGCAAAAAGCGACAGATTTTGAAGGACAGTTTGAATTCAGACCTTTGGAACCAGGTTTCGGACTTACCATCGGTAATGCATTGCGTCGCGTTTTGTTGAGTTCCTTGGAAGGATACGCGATTACTGGCATCAAAATCGAAGGTGTTGACCATGAATTCGCTACAATCCCTGGTGTTACCGAGGATTTAACTGAAATGATTCTTAACTTCAAACAAGTACGTTTTAAGAAAATCAACGATCAGGATTTTTCTTCTGAAAAAATCGTTCTTTCTCTTAAAAACAAAACTGCTTTTACTGCAGGAGACTTGGGCGAAGCTACGGCAAGCTTTCAGGTAATGAATCCGGACTTGGTTATTTCCACAATGGATGTATCCGCTAAATTGGACATTGAAATCACTATCGGCAAAGGCCGCGGATATGTTCCTGCTGACGAAAACACCGTTCTTGACGTACCATTTGGATATATTCCGATTGATTCGATCTATACTCCAATCAAAAACGTAAAATATTCCATAGAAAACTATCGTGTGGAACAACGTACCGACTACGAAAAACTGTTGTTGGACGTAGTTACGGACGGTACTATCCACCCGGAAGAGGCAGTTAAGCAAGCTTCCCGCATATTGATTCAGCACTTGATGATCATCACGGACGAAAACATCACTTTCGACAACAAAGAAGACAAGAAAGAAGATGTAGTGGATGAACAAGTATTGCAATTGCGTAAAGTATTGAAAACACCATTGGAAGATCTTGATCTTTCCGTACGTGCGTTCAATTGCTTGAAAGCTGCAAAAATCAACTCGTTAAGTGAGCTTGTTCAATACGAACAGGAAGACTTGATGAAATTCCGCAACTTCGGTCAGAAATCCTTGAACGAAATCGAACAAGTTCTTCACGAACGTGGTTTGCATTTCGGAATGGACCTTGCTCGTTACGGAGTTGACGATATAGACAATCTGTAATTTTTAATTAACCATAATGCTGTAATTCCTGGCACGGTACAGCGTTGATAAATTTTTAAGCCATGCGTCACGGAGACAAAATAAACAATCTTGGTCGTACCAAAGCACACAGACACGCTTTGCTGGCGAACCTTGCTAGTCAGTTGATTACACACAAGCGTATCGTTACAACTTTGGCTAAGGCAAAAGCTCTACGTACTTATATTGAGCCTTTGATTACTAAGACAAAGAAGAACGAAAACGTAGGTCAGATCAGCCATAACCACAGAATTGTTTTCAGTTATTTGCACGACAAACTTGCTGTAAAAGAACTGTTTACAGTTGTTGGACCTAAAGTAGCTACACGTCCTGGTGGATATACTCGTATCATCAAATTGGGTATCCGTCTTGGGGATAACGCTGAAAAAGCAATGATCGAACTGGTAGACTTCAACGAAATCTACGGTAAAACTGCTGCTACAGCCACAACATCTACTGAAGAAACAGCTAAGAAGACTCGTCGTAGCCGTAAAAGCGCTACAAAGGCGGAAGCTGATGTAAACGAAATATCTGATGCGACCGTAGTGGACGAAACTCCAGCTACTGAAGCAACTAAAGAAATAAAAGAAGAAGGCAATACTGTTGAAGAAAAAACAGCCGAATAGTCTAATTCTAATCTTAGTCAAAAGCCTCAACTATATTGGTTGGGGCTTTTGCTTTCCAGAGAACGGATAATTACATTTGCATATTGGTTCGTTTTTAATTTTTAGTTTTACTTTCTTACTTTGAAATAATATGGCAGAAGAACGTACGGAAATATCTTCCCTGGGCGAGTTCGGGTTGATTGAATACCTAACAAAGAATTTTGAAATCCAAAATGTATCTACTGTCGAGTCGATAGGTGATGACTGTGCAGTCATTGACCATTTCGGTAAACAGACCGTTGTAACTTCCGACCTGCTATTGGAGGGTGTCCATTTTGACCTTATGTACACACCGCTGAAGCATTTGGGTTATAAAAGTATTGTTGTTAATCTGAGTGATGTGTATGCCATGAAAGCCATACCCACACAGGTAACGGTCAATATTGGCATTACCAATCGATTCAGCGTGGAGGCTCTTTCCGAATTTTACGAAGGTGTCTATGCCGCTTGCAAAAAATACGAAGTGGACTTAGTTGGCGGAGATACTTCCGCTTCGCAAAAAGGATTCGTGATTTCTGTTACGGCATTGGGTGAAGTCGCACCGGATAAGTTTGTCAAAAGAAATACTGCACAAAAAGGCGATTTGATATGTGTGTCTGGGGATTTGGGTGCGGCGTTTTTGGGCCTGACCATATTGGAAAGAGAAAAACGTATCTATCTGGAGAGCCCGCAACTGCAGCCTGACCTTGAGGGGGAGGATTATATTGTCAGCCGTATATTGAAACCGGAAGCGCGTCACGATATTGTCGATTTTTTTGATAAAGAAGGAATTACACCAACATCCATGATGGATGTCAGCGATGGGTTGAGTAGCGAAATCATGCATATCTGCAAAGACAGCAATGTCGGTTGTCGAATCTACGAAGATAAATTGCCTATTGATGAACAGACAAGAGCTGCGGCAATGAAGTTTGCATTGGACCCAACTGTTTGTGCGTTGGATGGCGGAGAAGACTACGAACTGTTATTCACACTCCAACAGGAAGATTACGACAAAATAACCTTGAATGAAGAAATCAGCGTTATTGGCTATGTCACGGACTTGGAAGAAGGCTGCAAGCTGATTTCCCGTGGAGGCAATCTGCATGATATAAAACCGCAGGGTTGGAATGCGTTTGGAAGTTAATAGTGCAAAAAATAAAAATAATTCTTCATATTGGATGCTGTTTTTTTGTTTAAATGCTAACCTAGCACTCCAAATATTTTGCTTACCATTGATTGTATGAAAATGGGGTTATTCAATCTATTTAAGAAGAAAGACAAACAGATTCAATATAATATTGACATAAATGGATTGAATGATCTGCTTGATAGAGCAATAGATAACTATTTCAAGAATGCTTGTCCATGCGCTTATCCTCGATTTATCCAGATTGTATCTATCGATTGTTTCGATTATGGAGAAAGTTTCAAGTCTAGAGAAACGGAAATGCTTATTAAAAAATCTCGCAAATATTTTATCGTTTCAGATGATGAGGTAAAAAACGAATGTCACGGAGAAAAGTGGATTTGCAAGAAATGCTCATCTGAATTTCAATTGTCTTGGTCAGATCTGAGTATTGCATTAGATAGAGAAACACTAAAGCCAATCAATATCCAAACTCCTATAATAGGGAAAAACGTAAGAGAGACAATTCCTTTATATTGGGGCTTAGTAGGACATTCATACCCATCCAAATACAAAATCATCAATGTTTCTTTTGATGATTTCGAAAATTATATTCTAGAGAAATGATATGCTTTTAATGCTTGCTATTAACCAAAGTATTGCTTCGTTTTCCGAAAATAACGCTCAAATGTTTTTCTGTTATGATGATAGGCAAGATTTGGAAATAATAATCCATAAAACAACAAAAAAAACCAGTCTTTCCTCGGTTGTCTTTTACCACCACCAAAACAAAAACTTCCTTTTTACGCGTAGCTTGATGATGCGGATATCGTCGATGGGTCGGTCTTTTGCGTCACGTTTAACGGTGGATATGCTGTCCGCAACAGGCATTCCGCTTAGGACTTCTCCGAAAACAGTATAGTTGTTGTCGAGATGCGGCGCGCCACCAATACGTCTGTACACTTCTTTGTGTGCTTCCGGAATCTTATAGCCGGTGCGCTTCTCGGTTTTTGCAAATAGGGAATCCGTTATGACTCTTCCGGTTACGATATAAAACTGCGCGCCGGACGACTCTTTTGTTGGATTGTCTTCTCTTGCTGCGGCGAGTGCTCCACGCTTATGGAAATATCGGTCAGGCATGATTTCCGCAGGTATTTTGTATTTGACGTCACCGTCGCCAAGCGAGTCGCCTTTTTTTGCCTTTTTCGAATCGGGATCGCCGGACTGTACCATGAATTTTGGGATGACACGATGAAACAGCAACCCGTCATAGAAGTGTGCTTTTGCCAGTTTTACGAAATTATCCCGATGCTTCGGCGTGCCGTCGTAGAGTTCCATTTTTATTTTGCCTTTTGTCGTTTGCATACAGACGCGGTACTTCTGCGCGGAAAGCAATAACGGGAAAACGGCAACCAATATCAATATAATTTTTTTCATGAGGATGTGCTTGTCAAATAAAGAAAGATTAAATTTTCGCAAAAAATATAAAAAACAAAAAAAATTGTCCACATTTTTTCAAACATTACTAACTTTGCGTCTCGAAAGCGAATTAACAACAATATTGGATCACAATTTCATTCCATAAAGAAATTGAAACAGATTATAACCCATAGTATCGACACGGTAGACCATTCCTACGTATGCGTAAGGAAGCTGGCAACTTTTTTGGGTAACCCGACATCCATATCCAAACTAATCCGACGACAGAGGATTTAATACGCCTATCGCTTTTTGTTTCACTTTTAGTCTTTGTAGGTACCGTATTGGATTAAGTTCACGCCATCGTGGCTGACTTGATTTTTTATTTTTCAGAACTCTGTCTTTTACAAATGAATATATTGGAATCACAGCACAATGCTGACCAGGTCGAAATAATCGTTAGGATTGCAACTCCCGACGACAAGCATTACGCACAGGAAATTGTGGACGAAATGTTCCTGTCCGCACAGGCTAGAGGTACGGGTATCGCTAAGCGTACGCCGGAATATGTGGCGCACAAGATGGAAGAAGGCAAGGCTGTCATCGCTCACGATGGGGATGGCAACTGGGCTGGGTTTTGCTATATTGAGGAATGGAGTCACGGCAAATTTGTTGCCAATAGCGGTCTGATAGTTTCTCCTAATTTCAGGAAACATGGCGTTGCCAAAAAGATAAAGCAGGCTATATTTAATCTGTCCAGAACGCGTTATCCTGATGCAAAGATATTTGGTCTGACGTCCGGTATGGCCGTGATGAAAATCAATTCTGAACTAGGTTACGAACCCGTTACATATTCGGAACTGACGGACGACGAAGAGTTCTGGAAAGGGTGCCGCAATTGCGTTAACTACGAAATCCTGATGAGCAAAAACAGGACGAACTGTATCTGTACGGCGATGCTGTACGATCCGGAGGACCATTATACGCCAGAGGAAACTTTGGAAAATTTTGAAGAAAAAAAGGACGAGTTTGCGAGACTTTTACAGTTCAAAAAAAGCTGGTTCTTAAGACCTTTTCTAAAAAAAGACAAAACCAAAAAACCAAATGGCGGAGGCAATATAACTAGGCACAAGGCATTGTTACACGACCTCTACCATTAATTAATGGTTAACAGTTAATGAGGAATAACCAAAACGCATTAATTTCATCATTCATAACTTATAATTCATAACTCATAATGTCCAAATCAATCGTTCTCGGATTTAGCGGCGGTCTCGATACGTCTTTTTGCGTAAAATATCTGCACGAAGACCTCGGTTACGATGTGTACAGTGTGATTGTCAATACAGGTGGCTTCAGTGAAGAGGAATTGGAAAAGATTGAGAAACATGCATATAGTCTCGGTGTAAAATCCCATAAAACAGTCGATGCTGTCAAGGGGTATTACGACCGTATCATCAAATATCTGGTTTTCGGTAATGTATTGAAAAATAATACATATCCGTTGAGTGTAAGTGCGGAACGCCTCGTGCAAGCATTACATATTGCGGAATATGCCAAAGAATTGGGCGTTGAAGCTGTCGCGCACGGAAGCACTGGCGCAGGTAATGACCAAGTACGTTTTGACATGGTTTTCGATATTGAAATCCCCGGCGTGCAGATACTGACACCTATACGCGACTTAGGTCTTACACGCGAACAGGAAATCGAATACCTTAAAAAGAAAGGCGTGACGGATATGAATTTTGAAAAAAATAAATATTCCATCAACAAAGGTCTTTGGGGCACGAGTGTCGGCGGACAGGAAACATTAAAATCCCGCCAATTCCTACCGGAAGAAGCATGGCCTACACAGATTACAAAAACCGAACCTGAAGAAGTCAAGCTGACGTTCAAGGAAGGAGAGTTGGTTTCCGTCGATGACAAACAATTTGGGCATCCTACGGAAGCCATTCAATATCTGCAATCCATAGCCGGAGCTTTCGGTATTGGACGCGACATCCATGTAGGTGATACGATTATCGGCATCAAAGGTCGTGTAGGATTTGAAGCGGCAGCTCCTGTCATTATTATCAAGGCGCACCATTCTTTGGAAAAATATGTTTTGACCAAATGGCAACTGTCCTTGAAAGACAATCTTTCGTCTTTCTACGGAAACTATTTGCATGAAGGACAGATATTGGATCCGGTAATGCGCGATATCGAAGCGTTCTTTACAAGTTCGCAAAAACATGTCACAGGCGATGTTTTTGTAAAATTATATCCTCACTATTTCCAAGTGGAAGGCATCGAATCCAAATATGATTTGATGAGTGCCAAGTTTGGTTCTTATGGCGAAGTTGTGAAAGGCTGGACTGGCGAAGATGTCCGAGGATTCAGCAAGATTTTTGCTAACCAATTGGTCATCTACAAATCGGTGGAAGAAGCAGCAGAATAATTTGATAATTAGGTAATTTGAAAATTTGATAATAAAAAATGCTTCGTTTTCTTCTGTACGTAAGGAAACGGAGCATTTTAGGTTTTATGGGAAAGAAAAAAATAAATTGTATTGAAGTATAACATTAAATCGGGTTATAGGATATGTTGAGTAATAAATCATTTTTGGTTTTATTGATGCTATTTTTCGTTTGCGGATTAACTTATTCACAAACGAAAAAAATAGAAATTGAAACTATTGAAACCAGACCCTATGATTTTAATGTAAACAAGATTAAATTTAGGTTTCGAATTGATCAAGATAATCTTATTTTAGAAAGATACAATGCTACGTGGATAACCACGGATACATTAGAATCATTGCCCCCAACCATTTATTTGCGAGACATTAATAGTGATGGTTTTATTGATTTTGGACTGGCGGATAAATGGATGTCTGAGACATTTCTTTTTAATCCGATTTTAAGGAAATTTGTAATGAGCGGATTCTATTCAAATGCAGAGTTTGGTGATAATCTACAGACAGGTGCACCTCACATGGTGTTGCTTGATAGTATAAGACACATGTATTTTGATTACTCAACTTATAAAAATGGTGAATGGTATTCTTTCTTATTCCAGATAAAAGACTTTGAAAGGATTGATATTGCAGAAATAAATAATGAAACACTGTTTTCAAAATCAGGTAATGAATTTATAACTACTTCTATTTTGATAAATAAGATATTGGACAATGAAGACAATAAAAAATTAGTGACAAAAATTAAGAGGGGCAGAACGGATAAACCGTTCAATTACAAAAAATATTGGACGGACAATTGGAAATTGTTTATAAATCAATAGAGAAACTTTCTGAGCCATTCCCATACTATATCCGCACAGTCTCCTGTAGGGGACTTTACGGGAAAATACAAAACGGAATAATAAACATTAATACTATGAGTTTGCTGACACCAGGTTTTTCAATAATAGCATGGATGATTGTCAATTTGCTATTGATTGCATTATTCGTTTTTTTAGGTAAATGGATTTATGGTTGGTATGCGGAGATTAAAAAGCGTAATAGACTTTTGGCTGCTCAAGTGAAGTTGTTAGCTGCAATAGCAGAAAGGCAAGGTGTTGATGCTGATTTTATTCAAAAAACAATTGATATAGCCAATACGAAAAATGGTGTGGATGGTGATGTGGTTGTTAAATCGTAGGAGCTGGATAGGTTAAAGAAGTGTATTATGAAAAAAATTAGAGTAGGAATAATAGGCGGTGCTGGATATACAGGAGGAGAGATATTGCGGATATTATTGCGTCATCCTCAAGTGGAGCTTGCCTTTGTACATAGTACGAGCAACGGCGGTAATCCTATAAGTAAAGTCCATGCGGATCTGTTGGGAGAAACAACTATAAAATTCACGAACGAATTGTCTAATCCAATAGATGGTATTGATGTTTTGTTCTTATGTGTGGGACATGGCGATGCTCGTAAATTTCTGGAAGCAAATCCGGTTGCAGACAATGTAAAAATCATTGACCTTTCCCAAGATTTCCGGTTGAAAGGTAAGGGCAGTATTGGCGATAGAAAATTTGTTTATGGTTTACCTGAATTGAATAAATATGAAATCATAAAAGCAAACAATATTGCCAATCCAGGCTGTTTTGCAACGGCTCTACAATTAGGGTTGTTACCATTGGCAAAAGCTGGAAAGCTGAAGTATATTTACACAACGGGAATTACGGGTTCGACTGGTGCTGGGCAAAAACTCACGGAAACGTCCCATTTTTCCTATCGTGACAACAATATTTCCGCTTACAAAACGCTGGAACACCAGCATCTAAAGGAGGTTTACGAGTCGTTGCATCAGCTACAAGAATCTTTTCCTGCTGTTCCTTCTTTCGTATTGGAGGATGGTAGCGAAGAAGCCATTAATTTTGTGCCATGGAGAGGTGATTTTCCAAGAGGGATTTATATTAGCTCAACATTGTCGTGTGATTTGAGTTTGGAGGAAATTAAGGTATTATACCAGGATTTTTACAAAGATGCAGCGTTGACTTTTGTGAGTGATGATGCAATTTTTTTAAAACAAGTTGTCAATACTTCCAAATGTATCATAGGTTTGGAAAAAATCGGAACGAAATTGGTTGTGCATTCTGCTATCGACAACCTTCTGAAAGGCGCGTCGGGACAGGCTGTTCAGAACATGAACCTTTTGTTTGGATTGGAAGAAACAGCGGGCTTGAAGTTGAAGGGGAGTTTTTTTTAGTCGTAAGTAATAGGTTATAAGTTTTAAGTATGCAAGATTATAAGAAGTTGAAAGTTTGGGAGAAAAGCCATTCATTTACTTTGGAAATCTATCGAGCAACAAAACTTTTTCCGAAGGAGGAAATATTTGGACTTACATCACAATTAAAAAGAGCAGCGAGCTCAATACCAGCAAACATTGCAGAAGTTTGTGGTAAATATTCTTCAAAAG
>JAATFC010000183.1 GCA_015655435.1 Chitinophagales bacterium
AAAAATACACAATTTTGTCCCCTGTGCCTTTATTGTCGGGCTATTGGATGCATTTGGTGGTGGTTGGGCCCCATTGGTTACGAGTACTCTGATTTCCGGAGGACGCGATCCGAAATACACTATTGGAACGTCAACACTCACCAAATTTTTTACCTCTGTTTTCAGTACGGCAACATTTGTTTTTGTGCTCCGTGAAACGCATTTTAACGTTATTGCCGGATTGATAGTTGGTGGTTTGATTGCGGCACCGATAGCCGCTAAACTATCTGGAAAACTTCCTTTAAAAGCTATGTTTATTTCTGTAGGGATATTGGTTATTCTTTGTAGTCTTAAAGTGATATTGGGTTTCTTTTTCTAGTTGAAAACGCTGCATGGGTTGTTATAAATAGAAAGGTAAGCTATATGCTTACCTTTTGTCTTTATTTATCTCAAACTATAATCTACAAGGAAAACTTGTCCGAAAGCAAAGATGCCATACTATAAAATGTGAACTTCTTTGTGCTGGTTGTTTTTGCGTCAGATTTGTCGTTCTTGGTATTCTGGCTATCGTTTTCGTCGTCGTTAGTATTGTCCTGTTCGGTTGTTGATTTGTCGTCCTTTGACTGGTTTTTATCTTCTTTTTTGTCTTCCTCCTTTTGGGTTGGATTGTCAACTGGTTTCAGTCCATTTACAGTCATTACATATAATATATCATAGTCCCAATAGTTGTCATCGTTACCCCAGTTGCCTCGGTGTATTCCAGCCATACCAACATTTATATTGATGTTGTTATGTACCCTGACTTCATTTTTGACTATAATTTGTTTTCCTACGGGTACCAATATTTTAATCAATACGCGTTGGTTACGGAATTTATCATTCCTGTTGATAAAGAAGTTGGTTGGAATGTATAGTACAGAATCTTTTTGTTCGAAACTATACAGTACTTTTCCTGCGAGATTGGTTGCTTCCTGTTTGTTCGAACCGTTGGAATAACCTACACTTTCTACGTGGTATTTGTCGTCTTTGGATGTTTCTATTCTCAATGACATATTGGAGATACGCACGCTGTCATTTCCAAAATAACGTAGGAAATCATTGAAATCTTCATTTTCCCAATCGTTGTAATCATTCTTAGTCTGCGCACTGACAACCATTGTTTTGACACCTTTGTCTTTGTAGTCAAAAGTACTTGTCGGCGTATAAGATGAATGGCTAAAGTCACGACCTACCATGGAAAATAACCCAAATAAACAAATCCAACCAATTACCCACAATCCTATAAACGAACCTCTAATAGCTGAACTTCCTTTTTTGCTTTTGGTTATCAAGCGGAAAAACCATAATATGATACCAATTATAGGGACCCAGATGAATAGGAAAAATGTTCCCCATGCCAATATGGTTTCCCAACCGCTTTTCAATACATAGTCCGTCGCTGGCAATACTGCCATGAATCCAATACCGACACCGAACAAGGACAAAATAATTGGCGTAATAATCAAGCCCAATACAATGTAGGCTATGATTTTTAAAATCATAGGAATACCGCTTCTTCTTTCTTTTTTGATGGGAGTGCTGGCAAATGGTTGCTGTGTGTCAGAAAAGTTTTCGGATGTGGTTGCAAAACCTTCAGAATTGGTAGTCGTACTCTCACTATTGGATGATTTGTTCTCGTCACTTTTTTTTCCAAGATTTTGCGCAGCATTGGATATATCGCTGCTCCATTTCTGCGCCGTACCGCTTACGTCTTTGCTCCATTTTTGAGCTTTGTCTTTAAATTCGTTGAGGTCGTTTTGTACGGTATCTTTTATACTGTTAAGGTCTACGGGCTTACCTTTCATTTCCAGTTTGTCGGAAGTGGTTTTTGCCTCTGGTACCAATATCCAAAGAATAATATAAGTTATAGTCGCAGCAGGACTAAAGGACAAGGAAAGAAAATGTGGGAATCCCCAACCAAACCAATGGCTTTCGCGTAGTGCAATGGAGATAAAAGGGATAAGAAATATAATCCTGACAAGCTTGGTATTCATACCAAAGTAGTTGGCCAAACCGGAACATACACCGGCAATTCTTTTGTTGTCCGTATTCCTAAAGAGTCGCTTGCGGGGAGAACCGATTACCTGTGTTGCAGAGCTTGGAACGACCAACCAGATTACGATGTAAGGAATAAATGCCACACTGAAAAACACTAGTGCGATGATACGCATGATTACTGGGTCGATACCAAAATAGTTGGCCAAACCGGAACAAACACCACCCAGAATCTTGTGGTTTTCGTCGCGGAACAATTGTTTGCGTGTCGAAGTATTGGATTGCGTATTTGTATTGGACTGTGTGGAGTTACTTGACGTATTACTAGTATTGTCAGTGGTATTGCTGGTAGAACACTGAGTGGTCGTCTTGCTTTCCACATTGGGATTGATTTCAATATCTGCATCGAAATCTTCAGGGCGTCCCATGCTGTTGATGACGGCATTGACCTCGTCGTCAGTGATGCAGGTCGTAGTTCCTTTTTTCAGGGTTTCACTGAAAAGTTCCGAAATACGGTTTTCAATATCGTTGATAATTTCGTCCCTTCCTTCCTCGTTGGCGAAGTGACGGCGTAGGCTCTCAGAATATTTCTGCAAAATTTCATAGGCCGATTCCTCTATCGGAACGATTGTGCCTTGAAAGTTTATGTTGATTACCCTTTTCATATGTTAATATTGAATGGTGAGTATGAGTTGTTTAGCTTTAAAGTTGGTTCGTTAATAGTTCGACGGCATCGGCCATTTCTTTCCAGGTACTTTCCAGTTCCTTGTAGAAAGTCTTTCCCTGTTCCGTAAGGCTGAAATATTTTCTGGGCGGCCCCGAGAGGCTTTCCACCCATTTGTAGGTCAATAGTTCCGCGTTTTTGAGTCTGGTCAGCAAAGGGTACAATGTTCCTTCCAATATATGCAGGTTCGCATCCTTCATCTTGGTCGCAATGTCGCCCGGATAGACTTCTCCTCCCTGCTTGATGACAGAGAGAATACAGAACTCCAAAACGCCTTTCCGCATCTGGCTTTGTGTATTTTGAATGTCCATGTTCTTAATTTTATATTGCAAAGATATATGTATTTTTAAATACTATGCAATACATAGTACTAAATTTTTAGAAAAAATTTGGATGAATGGTCGTTGGAGCGGATGAGCGTACGGAAAATCAGAATGAGTGAAAAACAGTTTTTTAAACAAATGCCGCTCAATATTGTAAATAAAGCAGTGTTATTTGTTTACCTCTAAATAATTCAAAATGAAAAAGGAATTGATATTGGGAAGCGTTCTGTCAATGGTGCTCTTTCTTACCAGTTGCAAAGCAATTGGCGCAATTTTTAAAGCCGGAATGTGGTGGGGCATTATATTGGTCGTGGTGGTCTTGGTTGTGATTATCTGGATTTTCGGAAAGATAATGGGCAAATGATTGCTTTCCCAATCGTCATGGCATTTTGATAAGGGCCATAAATCTGTCGCGATATGTATCGCCGATTGGGATGATGTTTTCCCTTTTAAGGAAAATACGGTTGCGTTCTATGCTTTCGATTGCACCAATCGCGACTATGTAGGACTTGTGTACCCGTACAAATAAATGGGACGGGAGGGTAGACTCCATATCTTTCAGATTGTCCAATACCAATAGTTTTTCCTTTATAGTATGGATGGCGATATAGTCTTTCAATCCCTCGATAAACAGGATTTCCGAAAATTCCAGTTTGACAGTCTTTTTGTCCGTTTTTACAAATATGAATTCATTTAATAAGGATTTGTTGACTTGGATTTCTGAAATAGGATGTTCCTTGTTTACTGTATCATTTCCCAATAGCATGTCTTTCGCTTTAGTGGCAGCAATATAGAAACGCTCGAAGGAAATGGGCTTCAGTAGATAGTCGATGACGTTATAGTCATAGCTTTCCAGTGCATAATCGCTATAAGCCGTTGTAAGTATGATGCGGCATTTGTTTTGGACGATTTTCATGAGCTGGATACCGGTTAAGTCCGGCATCTGAATATCCAGAAAAGCCAAGTCTATTTCTTGGTTTTGTATCTTCTGGATTGCTTCTATTGGGTCGTTGCTACTATCGACCAGTTCAAGAAAAGGAATTTTTCGGACATAGTCTTCCAACAATGCACACGCCCAAGGTTCGTCGTCTATCACTATACATCTAATCATTCCTGACAATCAATAGTTAAATCACAAATATAGCTCTCTTCGTTGTCCTCAATACGGAGGGAATGTTTGTTTGGGTATAGTAGTTGCAACCTTCTTTCAAGGTTTTTAAGTCCGATACCTTTCCCGTCGGGTTTTTGGTTGTTGCTTTTTTTGTTTGAGGTATGGAGATGGATTGTATGTTTTTCTATTTTCAAATGAATACGGAACGGAAAGCCAGGATTGTTCAACACTCCGTGTTTAAAACCATTTTCGACGAAAGGGACAAGTAGCAGTGGTGCGATTTTTATATCAGAAGTGTTGCCATCTAGTGAGTATTGCACTTCTGCTTTCGGTTTGATACGTAAAGATTCCAGTTCGATGAAACTCTCAATATAGTTGATTTCTTGGCTAAGCAAAACTTTGTCCTGATTGTTGGAATCGCGTGCCACGTAACGCATCAGCTCGCTTAGTTGCATAATGGCGGGTAATGCTTTTTCGGATTTGTGGTAGACCAGTGCATATATATTGTTCAATGTATTGAACAAAAAATGAGGATTGATTTGAGTTTTTAGGAATTGTAGTTCCGCTTGTTCTTTTTCTAGTTGTAAATCTTTTTTATCCTTCTCAAGGTTGATATGGTTGATAATGCTCCAGATAATATAGCTAGGAACCAACGTTACGCTTCCGAAATAGATATTGTCATATAAATAGAACCGAATAGTATAGTTCCCAAAATAGTTACGGAAACCAAACCAATATGGATACAGCGTTTCCTCGATAAAATAACGTAGACCTGTGAATGCCTCAACCAAGACAATACAGCTTATAAAGTAGAAAAGGTACTTTCTTTTTTGGAATAGTTTGGGTAGGAAAATGCAATAGTTGATGTAGAAAACAAACAGTTTCAGAATAAGACCGGAAATGTCTAAAAGTAATGTACTGAACGAGAGCTTATTTGGAACTCCATAGTAAACATAAGGTGTAACTATGTAAACAATCCAGAAAGCAATATGTAGTAATATGACGTTTCTTTTGTTCATCTATCTTGATTGGTTTTTCCCAATATCCAAAACTACTTTCATTCAACGAAAACAATTAACTAAATCGTTCAACTTCCTAAAATTAACCTCCAAGTACGTTTATTTGTCGACGAACGGTTCATCGGATTTTATGAAGTATTGAAAGCTGCTCTATTATAGTTGGTAGATTAAAAAATCTCTGTTTTATTTATTATGGAATATTGCTCTACAATTTATGATTATGAGATTCTTATGCGCGATTTTAGTTTTCACATTTTTCTTGGGTACAAATATTTATGGGCAAAATGTGGCTTTTGGCATAAATGGAGCTGTTAAGAACAATGCAGGACAGCATGTGTCTAATGTTCCAATAGAGTTGCATGATGAGGACGGAAAGCTTGTACGTATTGCGCTGAGCGATTCCGTTGGTAATTTTAGATTGGATTCATTGCATATAGGAAAATATGCTCTGGTTGTCAATATGACGAGATTTAAATTTTTCAAATTAAACAATCCGGACTTGGTGAATAGCACATTGCGGATACCGGACATTATATTGGAGGATTCTATAAGTGCGTTAGCTGCCGTTAGTGTTTCCACGAAAAAGAAGTTATTTGAAATGCGTGCCGATATGATGGTGATGAATGTGGAGAACAGTATATTGGAAACAGGCAATTCGGTTTTTGAAGTAATTCGAAAAGCTCCAATGGTTAGTTTGGACAAAGACCAGAATATCCAACTAAAAGGACAATCTCCTCAGATTTATATTGATGGGAAACCTTCCTATCTAAACGGTTCTCAATTGACAGAATATCTAAAGTCTTTGCCTTCGGAATCTGTGTCCAGCATTGAGTTTATAACCAATCCGTCCAGTAAGTATGATGCTGCCGGCTCAGCGGGAATTATCAATATCAAACTTAAAAAAAATAAGTTGTACGGTCTCAATGGTATTGCCAGCGGGCGTGTAGGCTACGGGAAGTATCCGAAAGTGGGAGGAGGATTGAGTCTGAACTATAGAAACGGTTGGGTCAATGCTTACTTAAACTGGAATACAAGTTATAGTGAGTCATTTAACGAACTTACTTATAACAGTAAAATAATAAACAACAACATTGTCAACTATCAGGACCGTCTTAACTATTGGCATCCGAAAAGTACCTACAATAATTTTAAGGGAGGTGCAGATTTCAATATTGGAAAAAGCAATATGCTTGGCGTGATGGTAAGTGGAGATATAGATAATACAAGACAGGTTACAACCAACAATTCTGTTTTGAGTAATGCGGCGCATCAACCAAACGAATATATAGCTACAACATTGACTGGAAAGAGTTTGGTCAACCATGTAACCTATAATATAAATTTTAAAAGAGAGCTTGATTCGTTGGGAAGTTCGGTTATATTGGATGGGGACTATACTACGTATAATCAAAAAGACAACGACTATAACGAAAACATATTCTTGGATGCTAACAATTACGCATATAGAAATCCTTATACTTTTAGAAATAATCGTCCGGCAGATATCCGGATAAAATCCGGAAAGGTCGACTATACAAAATATTGGACTGCAACGTTCAAGCTAGAATCCGGAATAAAATACAGCTCGGTCAATACGGACAATAATTTATTAGCAGATTCCTTGAAAAACAATCAATGGGACATGGATTATGGGCGTTCCAACCATTTTGTTTACAAAGAAGATATTGGTGCGTTGTATGCT
>JAATFC010000224.1 GCA_015655435.1 Chitinophagales bacterium
ATGTGTCGCTAATCAATACGACATCTGCTTTTAGAAGGTCTTTGTGTTCCTGTAGAAATGGTTTCAGGTTTGGAGAACCTATTTCCTCCTCTCCTTCCAATATGAATTTGATATTCAAAGGAATAGAATCGGTTTTGCTCAATGTTTCAAATGCTTTTACATGCATGAAAAACTGTCCTTTGTCATCTGCTGTACCACGACCGTACAAGTTGCCGTCTTCTTTCAAAGTCGGCTCGAACGGGTCAGTATGCCACAATTCGATTGGGTCAACGGGCTGCACGTCATAATGACCGTAAACCAATACGGTTGGTTTGCTGGCATCTACGATTTTTTCGCCATACACAACTGGATGACCTTTTGTAGGAAATATTTCCGTTTTGTCAACGCCCGCTTCGATAAGCTTGGCTTTGACGTATTCCGCTGCTTTTCCCATATCGCCTTTGTGTTCACTACTGGAACTGACGCTTGGTATTCGCAACAAACCTTTCAACTCTTCCAGGAAACGGTCTTTGTTTTCGTCCTGGTATTTTTTCCATATTTCAGACATGAGTAATTTATTTTATACGTTCAAAGGTAGGGTTTAAAGAGATATGCCGGATTGCATTATCAATTGTCCATAACCAATTGTGCAGTATCCAAATCCATTGCCGAATGCAGGCGCGAACTCAAGACATCCTTGACATTCCATGGCAGCTTTTTGATGAAAGGATGCTTACGGACATTACAATCCGTTTTGGTACAGATGGAGCAACTCCATTCTCGGCACGGGTCGAGATGCATGTTGAACTCAATCTGGCTGGGAAACGATTCGCCTACTATTTTTTGCAAATTGGAAACTTCCTCATGCGCCTCCTCCACCGTGAGATAGTAAGGAACGGTCAGATGTCCGTCAATATGCAAACGGCTTCCGTATTTCACAACTTTTAGGTTGTGGATGTCAATCCAGTTAGGTACACGGTTGTCGTCCATAATCTGGATGATTTCTTTCAAAACCGTCAGATCGGCCTCATCCATTATACCCGCCAAAGATTTTCGGAGAATTTTGTAGCCATTGAAAATAATCAATATGCCCAATATGATTGCAATCACTTGGTCTATCCAATACATTTTGGTCAAAAGCACGATAACCAGACCGACAATAACCGCTACTGTTGAAATTGTATCAATTATCAGGTGTTTGCCACTAGCTTCCAACGCAACGGAATTGTTCCGTTTTCCTTTTTTTACGCAGTACAATCCGAAAATATAGTTCAATACCGCGGTTATCCCGACCAGATACAGACCATTGTCCAGGTGTGTAACGGGTGTATGTTTTGTAAATTCGCGAATAGCATTGTAAAGTATCAATCCACCGGCCACCAATATCATCTGGCCTTCCACACCTGCCGATATAAATTCTGCTTTCCCGTGCCCGTACGGATGGTCACGGTCTTTGGGTTTGGCAGCAACGAACAGACTATACAAACCGATGAAACCTGCAACCACATTGACAATGCTTTCCAGCGCATCTGCCAATATGGAAACAGAACGTGTAAGATACCAGGCAAAAAGTTTGATGATAAACAGCGAAACGGATAAAAAACATATCCATTTTTGAATTTTATAGTTCTCTTGCTCGGTATTCAAAAGATTCAAATTTAGGAAGCACAAAGGTAACCATTGGAAAACGAAAAGGCAAAAGAGATGTAAGATTTTGGATCATTATTCACGCTCATTATCCATATCTGGTTGTTCCTCGTCAACTGGTGCTTTTTTCCCAAACCCAAATTTCTTTCGGATAAATTTTCCAATACGGTAAAAATTTTCCTTACTGAAAAGTTCCGCATCGCTCTGCGCCTTAACCAATAGGAAAATGCCAATTGGCAACAAGACTTCCGAAGACAGCCACATACCTTCCAAAGGCGAAGTCACGCCTTGTTTGGCAATCTTTTCCCCAATCGTATTGAACAAATAAAACACCACGAAAAAGATAATGGCAAATAATAACGGCGTGCCCAATCCTCCTTTTCGGATAATGGAGCCCAATGGTGCGCCAATAAGGAAAAGCAATATGCAGGCGGCAGAAAGCGTGAACTTGCGATGCCATTCGATTTTGTATTTGCGGAAATTTTCGTTGGTGGAGTTGTAGTCGTTTTTGAGAATGTCCGCCGTACTTTTCATTTGTTTTAGGCTATTGGACAGACGACGGCCATTTTCCATATTGAGCGAGTCCGAATAGAGGTCAGACAAAGATTTCACCCCTTTTTTGACAACTGTATTGTTCTTTGCCCAAGTGCTATCCTGATAGCGACCCAACGAGCCGTAAGAGCTCAGTTCCAACTTGGAGCGAAGATAGAATATCGTGTCGCCTTTTTTCAAAGAATCTATAGCCGGGGTCAATTGCCGCAACGTCAGCATCTTGGGGTCGGACTTGAAACCTTCCTCGTTTGCATCTCCAATTTTCAGAGAAGAAAGGTCCAATACTTTCTGGTATTCCTTGAAACCCGTACGTGTAAACTGTGTATTGAGCGTTCCCGGATTACCGGATTCTTCATAACGCCAGCCATTGCGCAATACAAAAAGAAGGCTTTTCTTATCGGGAGTAGTCAACATCGAGCCTGATTTTGCAATAAGAATATTGTCTTGCAGTCCTACGTTTTTTTCAAAAATAACTACGTCGTGGATGGTTTTGTTGTCTTTGTCCTTTCTCCCGATTTTGATGACAAAACCTTCCAGTTTATTGTAAAAAGTACCTTCTTTGATATCAAATGCCGGTTTGGCCGTGATGATGTCATATTTCAGCTTAGACATCTTCAAGTTGACAACAGGAATGATATTATTGGAAAATATAAATGCCACGCCGCTCAATATGATTGTCACTACCAACAATGGGCGCATGAACCTCGTCAACGGAATACCAGCGGACTTGATTGCTACCAATTCAAAAGATTCGCCTAGATTCCCGAAAGTCATGATGGACGACAGCAGGAGCGCCAATGGCAAAGCCAACGGAATACAGGTTGCGGCAACGAAACCAATCAATTTGAATATCGTTCCCAAATCCAAACCCTTACCGACCAAGTCGTCAATATACAGCCAAAAAAACTGCATGACCAATACAAAAAGGGAAATAAGAAAGGTAGCTACGAAAGGGCCTACAAAGGCCCGCAATATCAATGTATCTAATTTCTTAAACATGTATCTACCTATAGAGTTGCCCGAAGATGAGATTTTTTCTGATATTTACACAGTAAAACACGCTCGTTATCAGCAACTTTTATCGTTTTGTGAATGGCAAATGTAGAATTAACCAGCGAAGAAATCGCAACTGTCAATAACTCAGGTTTTCTTTTAACGAAAAATAAGGCAATCGAGAAACTCCAACAGGCTTTTGGAGACATCGCCACCCAATATCAAAGCATTACCGGAAGCACTCAATCCGAATGGAAACGTTACTGCGAGACCGCACCCAAAATATCCAAAGGTGAGCAGTTCGAAGGGCTGCCTTACCTGATGCTGGACTATCCGCGCACTTTTTCCAATACGGAAACATTTGCAGTACGGAGTTTTTTCTGGTGGGGAAATTATTTTAGTATCAGTTTGCTGTTGGCTGGGCAATGCAGGCAGTTGCTCTTGCCTCGACTTTTGACAAATCCCGTATTGGGCGACTGGCATCTGGACACGTCTCCCACGCCGTGGAACCACCGTTGGGACACCGAAACAAGTCCTCAACTTTCCAATATATCAAAGGCTAATGTGTCTAATCAAGAAGATTTCTTCAAAATATCCAAACAGATTCCGCTGTCGCAATGGCAAGACATGGAGCAATTTTTCCTAACAAATTTCAGTCAGTTGTGGTCGGCAATTAACTGCCCAAGCGTCTGAACAGGTCTTTTACCTGATGGTCCCACACCAACGAATCGTCCTTGATGTCGTTTTTGTCAGCAAAAGCCTTGATAATCAATATTGTCTGGTTGGAAATCTCAGCAGTTTCAATATCAAATTCGAAGTATTCATCTGGACTTTCATGCAGCCATTGGTAACGCACGGACTTGTCTTCCGTCTGTTCCAATATCTTCGCCTTGTCCGGCTCGCTACCGTTCCATGAAAAACTTAATATGCCATCTCTTTCGTTTACAGAATCGGCAAACCATTCCTGTAGTCCGGAAGCAGTCGACAAAAATTCAAATAGTATCGACGGAGAACATTTTATCGGATACTCAAGTGTGTATAACTGTTTTTTGGCCATTAAATAAAGTTTTTGGTGTCCAAGTGCTTGCAATGATATATAATTTCGGTTTAGAAAAAAAAATATTTATATAAATATTTATTCCACCGACGGGAAAACGTCTATGTCCGCTTTTGGATGCCCATTTTTTTCGTAACATTGCGGAAAGCATTTCCATGAATTTGATGAGTTCTGCCATATCGCGACTTGCCCGATTTCGTTATTGGCGCATTGAGTCATGGATGGAACATCCCATAGATGCGCAGAACGAAGTACTGGACAACCTATTGATGCACGGGCAATACACTCAGTTTGGCGAACGGTTTGGTATGTCCCGAAACTGGACATCTGAAGAATTCAGGAAAAATATCCCGCTCTGCACTTACGAAGATCTGCTCCCCTATATCGACCAGATTAAGGAAGGGCAGGAAAATATCCTTTGGAACACGCCCGTCAACTGGTTTGCCAAAAGTAGCGGCACTAGCGGTGGCAAAAGCAAATTCATCCCGATTTCGGAAGAAAGTCTGGAGAACTGCCATTTTCAAGGTGCGAAAGACGTATTGACGATGTACTACAACCAATATCCTGACAGCGAACTATTGACAGGAAAGGGTTTGGTTATTGGCGGTAGCCATCAGGTCAGCCAACTCAACGAGGATATTTACTATGGCGACCTCAGTGCCGTATTGATGCAAAACACACCATTCTGGGGAGAATGGATACGCACACCAGACCTTTCTATTGCCCTGATGAATGAATGGGAAAGCAAAATCGAAGCAATGGCGCACGCAACCATCAAGGAAAACGTAACTTCTATCTCCGGAGTGCCTTCCTGGACAATGGTTTTGCTCAACCGTATATTGGAAATCACAGGCAAAAACAACATAAGCGATATATGGCCCAATCTTGAACTGTACATGCACGGTGGCGTTTCCTTCACGCCCTACAAAGAGGCATTTGCCAATATTGTTGGAAAGGAAATTCATTATCTCAATATGTACAACGCCAGCGAAGGATTTTTCGCAGCACAGGACACGCCGGATGCAGAAGGAATGTTACTTTTTTTGCAGCATGGTATTTACTACGAATTTATTCCAATAGAAGAATTGGAGAAAAACAATCCGCAGACAATTAGTTTGGAAGAAGTCGAACTAGGCAAGACCTACGCAATGGTCATTTCCACCAATGGTGGCTTGTGGCGTTACATCGTTGGGGACACGGTCCGATTTACCAATCTGCGACCATTCCGTATTGAAGTCAACGGACGCGTCAAAGGCTACATCAACGCTTTTGGAGAGGAACTAATCGTGGAGAATGCGGACAGAGCAATCTCCCATGCCTGCAAAATCACGAATGCTAGCATCAGGGACTATACAGCAGGCCCCGTTTATTTCGGAAGTAACCATGCAGGCGCACATGAATGGATTATCGAATTTGACAAACTACCGGAAGACCTCGGTTCTTTTACCCAAATACTGGACAAGGAACTACAGAACCAAAACAGTGACTATGAGGCGAAACGATACAACAACATGATTCTCAATATCCCCATCATCCATCCGGTTACAAAAGGAACGTTCAATACCTGGATGAAAAAACGCGGCAAACTTGGAGGACAACACAAAGTGCCCCGCCTCGCCAACAATAGAATCTATTTGGACGAAATATTAAAAGAAATCAACCAATCCGAAAGGATTACGGCTTAACACAGATGGACAGACAGCAAAACAAACCACGGAACAAATACCAGTTACAGACACTTCTATTTCTCGTCATAGCCATCGTGTATGTATGGCAGACCTATCGTGCACTACAAATCGTCACCGACAACAGAACTGGAAAAGTTGTTTTCAATGGTATCGTAACCATCATTGCTCTTTTCGTAGCGTGGTACAATTTCAGGGAGGCTCAGAAATTTTCGGGTAAAAAGTAACGGTTGGGCTATTATGATTTATGTATGATGGACGACATTGCTTTCCCATTCTCAAATACTCAAATTCAATGTCGTTTAGTTAAGGACAATGTGGCTCTTTTGAAAAAAGTTGGTGAAAACACCAATATTGGCAAACGCCGTTGTTAGTGTTTTCACCAACAACTTTTTTCTTGTCTAAATGACATTGTACTCAAATTTCCAAATCATCAAATCTTCTTTTTCCTTTTCCCTACATTTGTATATCACAAAAACCACTTTATGAATTTATTGAAAGACAAAGTTGCCATAGTTACCGGCGGCAGCAGAGGCATAGGTCTGGCCATTGTCGAAAAGCTAGCAGCCAACGGCGCTTCCGTTGCATTTACTTATGTCAGTGACAGCAGTAAGGAAAAAGCTGTTGCATTGGAAAATACACTGAAAGAAAAAGGATTTACGGCAAAAGCTTACCAGAGCGATGCTGCCGACTTTAAAGCCGCCGAGTCTTTCGTAGCGGAAGTACTGAAAGACTTTGGCAAAATAGACATCTGCGTCAACAATGC
>JAATFC010000283.1 GCA_015655435.1 Chitinophagales bacterium
GGCAATCGAAAACGCGCGTAAGGCTGTTGCGAAAACAATCCATGCGCATCCCGGCGAAATATTCTTTACAAGTTGTGGTACGGAGAGTAGCAACATGGCTATCAATGCTGCCGTACGCGAGCTAGGATGCAAACATATCATCACCTCTCCCATTGAGCATCATGCCACATTGTACACAACAGAATATCTGGAAAAAATAGGCGAAGCAACGTTGGACTTGGTCAAGTTGTTGTCAGACGGTCATATTGATTTGGAAGATTTGGAAAAACTTTTGTCTGAGAAAAAGGAAAGATGTTTGGTTTCATTGATGCATGCCAATAACGAAGTTGGTAATCTTTTGGATATAGATGCAGTAAGTCTATTATGCCAAAAATACAATGCACTATTCCATTGTGATACGGTGCAGACGATAGGACATATTCCTGTTGACGTATCCAAAACACATTTCGATTTCATCACTTGTTCAGCTCACAAGTTTCATGGACCGAAAGGCATTGGATTTATATACATCAACGAAAACATTAAGATCGCTCCTTATATCCATGGAGGCTCGCAAGAACGCAATATGCGTGCCGGCACGGAAAACCTATACGGAATTGTTGGGCTTGCAAAAGCTTTGCAGCTAGCGACCGACAATATGGAAAAAGAAGGCGCATATATGCAGGACTTGAAAGACTATATGGCTGCCGAGCTAAAGAAAAATTTTCCGGAAGTAACCTTCAATGGAGACACTTTGGGGAAAAGTTTATATACAGTATTGTCTGTCGGCATTCCCAAAAACGAAAAGTCCGAAATGATATTGATGAATTTTGACATCCACAATATCTGCGTTTCGGGTGGAAGTGCGTGTACAAGCGGCGCTGACCAAGGCAGCCATGTCATCCGCTCCATTCATCCCAATGCTCAGACCGTTCCTATCCGTTTTTCTTTTAGCAGATACAACACCAAAGAAGAAATCGACACCGTTATCAATACGATGAAGGATTTACTTTCTTAGTCCAATACAGATTTTAATATTGCTTCCATTATAAGTTTTGTCCTTGACAGAGCAGTAATGTGAAGCAATTTTGCTTTTATAGTCGCAAATAAACGCTATTCATGTAAGCAAACATTATAGAATTGGACTACCAGTCATTTTCCAGTTGTTTTTCGACATTCACCAAAATCTTTTCTACAATCGAATTTAGTTCAGACTCTATCGCCTGTTTTACCTGAAGTGTTTTGGAGTATATCGTTCCATCTGAATTGAACATGTGCATATATCTGTCAAAAGCATTGCGTTCCAGATATTTATCCAAATACAACGAGAATCCTTGACCGTTTCCATAATCGGTACATTTCAAAGGAACTGCCTCAGGTGCATCAATCTTAATTTTACCATCTTTGATATGCAAAACGATTGTAGGTGAAAAGAACGCGGATTTTCTAGAATCTAAAAGTCCAGTTTTAAGAGGTACTTCCCCATCCGCATTCCAACGAATAGAAATTGTCTGATTCTCAACCGAATTGAGCGTGTATCTCGAAGCTTGAATAGCAGATGGTACAATACTGAGTATTGCCTTGTATAATTCAGATGCTGTTTTGCTTGGATACTGTACAATAATAAAATTACTAGTAGTGTCTCCCGCAGCTACGAAAGCATTCGGAATTAATGTAAAATATTGTTTTTGTGAAAACCCGGAAAACGGTAAGACAAGCAAAAATAGGAGTATATAGTTTTTCATGTTTTTGTTTTAAAATTACACATGAAAAAAGTACTCCAATATTTATTTTCGGTGAAGGATTCCTTTTTTTCGTTCAATATAGAAATAAAGTAGAAAACTCTCCTTATTGAAATTTTATGGGTTTCTCTAGTTGTAGTATATTGAAACACTATTAATGATATTAAGATGAATCTTTTCGTTGTTCTTCTTGATAATAATATGCTAAAAATATTAGAATATTAAAATTCCCCAAAGTAATTTAGTCCATTGTTCTAGCAAAAAACGTATTTTAGCAAAGTCTCTATCTATCTAATTCTAAATTTAAGATGCCAAACCGCTTAATAACAGCAAGCGCTATGCTTTCTTTTCTCGTTATTAGTTATGTTGCTTATAAACGTTATAAGGACATTGAAAGAAAAGTTGAAAAAACATACTATCTTGTCTGTAAAAAAAAAGTCTATAACATACTTTCCGAACTGAAGAAGGTAAAAAATCTGGATGAATGCCGTGAGATGCAACACGAAATATTTGTATTATATGAAGATGCTGTGAGCGTATGCGGAAGAAATACTCTTACTAGTTTATTTGAGGATGCAAATTATCAGATTCTCATGAAAGAACTAGAAATACTAGAAATCGAAAATATAGTA
>JAATFC010000252.1 GCA_015655435.1 Chitinophagales bacterium
TAAGCATATTGGCTATTTGGGTATTGATGTTTATGAGCAGGAAGACAAACTTTTTTTCCGTGACCTTTCAGAATCTATCATCACGGATGAGCAGTTTCAACTATTGCAAAGTTTTCCTAATGTATTGGTTACTGCACATCAGGCATTTTTCACGGAAGAGGCGTTGACGCAAATTGCCGAAACAACGTTGTCCAACCTGTCTAGCCTGGAAAAAGGGGAGGAATTGAAAGAGAATGGCGCTTTGGTTGTCGGGTAAGTTAGTTGGTTTTTGTTTTCTTTTCAAAAAACAAAAATCCCAATACCGAATCCTAAAAATGCGGTATTGGGAAAATCATTTGGCTTTCGACAAACGCTCTTAAAATGAGATTTTCCGATTTATCAACGGTTGAGCATATCCAATAAATTAACCTCGTACTTCTGCCAACCGGCAAGATTGTCGTAGCGTTTGAGCGAATACTTATTGATGAAATAAGTAATGTCTCTCGTCCACACATGCTGGTCGGTAGCGCAGTAACCTGCTCTGTTGAGACCCGTTAACCATTTGGAAAAGTCAAGTGAACCCTTTAGGTTTTCGTAAAAGGATTTGGAAGTCACGATATGAACAAAATTTTCATAAGATGCTTCCGCACTTTTGAACTGACGGTACGGTGATTTGTACCCGTCGCTGGCTTTGTCATTTTTGCCGATAATGCCAAAATGATTGTTGAGAACCTTGCTGCTCTTGCTGCGTCCGAGACTGGACTCAACCATCGCAACTCCCAAAATTACACTCGCAGGGACGCCTGTTTTTTGCATGAGTTTCATCGCAAGCGTGGAATGTTCCTGAATGTACTTTTGAGCCGTACTTTGTGCATTTACCGAGATTGCCAATATGGAACCCAGTATAATGCTAAGCACCGTTTTCCTCCATTGGGAGATAAAACTTGTCTTTTTCATCAGACATCTGTTTTTTGTAGAAACTGCAGCATCTTCCCTCGAAGACAATTTTTTAACATTTGAAAGGCATATTTTGCCTGTCTCTGTCAAAATGGTTGAGATTTTTGGAAAGCGAATATCAAGATGTTGGTCTTGACTTCTGTAGCATTTCTGCGGGGCAGAAACTTTTTTACAGTCTCGGATTAAAAATAGACATTGACTTTAAGCCAATGGTAAACAACTGTTTTCCAGTTATTTACGATATGCACTTACCATCCTTTATAACCGGATGATGGTTGTGACAAGTCCAAACTTTCCTTGTTTGGATAATAGGTGGTTGCTCTCGCAACTACCACAAAGGTAGCAGATTTTCCAAAAATGGGTTTTCGGCGGGGAAACATTAACATACAGGCAGAAAACCGAAAGCAGGTGTTTATGTGTTAAAATGGTGGGGAAAACCAATATAATTTCCTTGGTTTTCCATAATAAAAAAGGTGGGAATCTCATGAGATTCCCACCTTTTTTGCGTTTTTCTTAAATTTTTCTTCTGATTTTTCAAAGGTCGTGCTACTTTAGGGTAAAATTAATTAACTGTATGAAGCTACTATTTTCGCTACTGTTTTTACTGTCATGCAATATACTGTTCGCTCAGAAACCGTTCGAAACACCATTTGAGAAGGGGAACGGAAGTCAAACGACGACTTATGAGCAGATGAATAGCTTTTACAAAAACTTGGCTCATAATTTCCAAACAATCCAGTATTTGCAAAAGGGAGAAGATGATAACGGCAAACCGATTTATGTTGTCCTCTTCAATCCTTTTAAAGAAAAAAATATAGAAAAATTACGGCAAACTAATTCTGTTTTATTAGTCAATAATGGCATTCATCCCGGCGAACCGGACGGCATCGATGCAACGATGATGCTGATGCGCGACCTCGCAACGAAGAAAATAAAATCTCCTGAGAATCTGATTGTAGCGGCTATCTCGGCGTACAACGTTAGTGGCATGCTAAACCGGGGTGCTTATTCTAGAGCGAACCAAAACGGTCCGGAGCAATACGGTTTTCGCGGAAATGCACATAACTACGATTTGAACCGCGACTTCATCAAAAATGATACGAAAAACAGCCGCAGTTTCCAAGCGATTTTCCGGTGGTTGCAACCGGATGTTTTTATTGATAATCATGTAAGCAACGGAGCGGATTATCAATATACATTTACCTACATATCGTCATTTAAGGCTCGGGTAGGTAATGTATTGGGCGAATATTTTTACAATCAATACCAGGCCAAAAACCTCGAAGACATGAAGTCTCATGGTTATGAAAGCACGCCATATGTCAATATTCATGGCGATGTGCCGGATATTGGTTTTGCTGCTTTTGAGGATGCACCGAGATATTCTACGGGTTATGCAACGCTGTTCAACGCATTAAGTACGATGCCGGAAACGCACATGCTTAAGCCTTACGATAAGAGAGTCGATGCGACATACAAGTTCATGCTTGCCAATCTCAAAAACATGGATGAAGAATATCTGAAAATAAAAGCATTAAGGCGTGAAAACCTGAAACAATACGAATCAGGAAAATCGTATGGAATCCGCTGGAAAATCGACTCGACAAAATGCACAATGATGGACTTTAAAGGTTATGAAGCGGGTTATAAAACCAGTGAAATATCTGGTCAACCGCGTCTTTATTATGACCGAAATAAGCCTTTTACAAAAAAAATAAAACTATTGAATACAGCGGTGGCAGTCGACTCGGTAATCATCCCCGACTATTACTTGATTCCGCAATCTGAATATCGCGTTATAGAAGCATTCAAACGCAATAAAATCCAGATGTTACAACTCGCTAGAGACAGTTCAATAAAAGTTGAATCCTATAAAATTGAGGATTTCAAGACGAGTCCTAATGCGTACGAAGGACATTATGTCCATTCGGAAACGGTTGTTACTACTGCCACTAAAAACGTAAAATTTCAAAAGGGAGATTATCTTGTTTCCACGCTGCAGGACGGTGTCAAATTTATAGTCGAAACATTGGAGCCAGCAGCGATTGATTCCTATTTCAACTGGAATTATTTCGATGCGATTTTGGGTCAGAAGGAATATTATTCGGCTTATATATTTGAAGATACGGGAGCGGAACTTTTGAGAAAAGACAAAGCATTAAAGGTTGCATTTGAGGCTGCAAAAACTGCTAATCCTGAACTGGCGAAAAATGGAAAGGCTCAACTGGACTGGATTTATCAGCATTCACCTTATTTCGAAGCAAATACATTTCGGCAATATCCGATTTATCGGATTGTTAAATGATGTTTTATACGAAACAAAAAAAATTGCTGATTCTTTTATTTAAACCACATAGGTACATAGTCTGCGTTATTATCCAGGACAATATAGAATCACAAAGGTTTTCATCAAAGATGAAAACCCTATTGTCTTCCTTATATAACATCAACCAATTTAGTAGAAAACGACACAATCTATAATTTCTACTGTTGCTATGTGGTTAAATATTGGAAAGTTTGAATAAGTTCAAAATGAAAAATTATTTAGTCCTATTGGTTACTACTGTTTCGGTGATTTCCCGGATGATACTTTCCACGTTACCTTCCGGATTTTCGTTATAGTTGTTTTGCTGAGCGCACCATTCTTTTTCTATGTCGAAAAATTTGGGATATTCGGCTTCTTTCCCATCAAGTTTAGCTTCAGCATATTCAAAGAATTTGTTCCATCTTTCCAAATACAAATCTTTCAAAAGTCCCTGCCATTCCTTGTTGGCATAATCGTGCAATACACTATTGGGATTGTCGATAGGTCCCCAGAATGTGATTTGTACACGGGCGTTCCACTCACATAGTTTCTTATCCTGAGCATCCGGCAACATGTTTTTGGACTGAGTCAGCCATCGCCCAACCCTGAACATGGAATTAGTTCCCAACCATTTGTCCTGCAACAACAAAAGTTTCACAAATTCTTCTTTGTTTTTTTCAAAAGAATTCTTGTCTTTATTCTTGATGGATTCCATCATATTGTTATAGGCAATCCTTCCCCTAAGGTTGATAATCTGACGCCAGGTATCGGTCAAGTCAAATTGGAACGTTGCGGAGTTTTTGATGGATTCGGAAGCTTTTGTAAAACGCAAAGCAGCTTGTGTTAATACGTCAACATCATACCAAAGATTGACTGGTCCACAGCAGGAAGTCGTCTGTACATTCATCGCCGGACGTGCACAGAAAATCGATTCGTATCCACCCTGTCCACCTGTAATTTCGGGGTCATAGCCGCTATATATAGTCTGTAATAAGTACTGCCATGCTGACCTAAGGTCATCGTTGATAGTTCCATATCTTGCCTTGACAAAAGCGTCCAGATTATTTTGGATATCTGGAATGTTTTTTTGCCAGGAACGGTCTAATGCCCACTGGAAAACAATTGCGTTGTTTTCAATCCCTTCGGGTATGATGCCGGTTCCCTTCAGCAATAAGTCTTTGCCGAATTTAGCTTCTGCTTTTTGTGTTTCCGTATAGACACGCATCAGCGTTCCGCCGCTGGTTGTCTTACCTCCAAAATTGGTAATAGTCGCCCATATCCACGGAAAGTTTCCATATTGGTTTCTGTCCAACCAAGTCTGCGAATCGTCTCCTTTCAGATTGACGATTAGCGTATGTTTTGGGTTGAGCCCGTCCAATATAGCTTTTGCCGGATTGCTCTGCCAGCCTTGCAATATCCAAGTGCTGTTGGGGAAATTTTCCTGCATATTTTGTTGGACAAGTTTGGCTGTCTGTGTAAGGTCTACGCCTTTTGTCTTGCCACCTTCATGGAAAAGGTCTCCGCCCAGATAATGTATATCAGAGCCGTAGAGTGCTTTTAGGTTTTTATAGTATAGTCCGGAAATTTTCTTGAATAAAGGGTCTGTTGGCAGCAATACGGATGGTCTGGTAAATCTCCACCAATCGCCTTGAGGTACGATGGCCGCGTCGGGATAATGGTTTTTGAGTGTTGATGGTACAAGTCCTGTGAAACCCTGTAGCACGGGCTGGATACCTAATTCCTTCATACGTGCTAGCATTTTCTTTTGCAGTTCTGTCCAATATTGAATCATATTGTCACTGACCGGACCGCCCCAACCTTCTAGATTACCCATCAACCACCAAGCGTTGAATGCCGGGCCGGGAATGAAATCTCTGATTTCCTTGTCGTTAAATCCAAGTTCCTGCAATGTTTTTTGCCAAACTTCCTCTGTTCCAATCTGGGCAAGCATCACGTTCACGCCGTTCAGGGACATCCAGTCTAGTTCGCGTTCCCAGTCTTCCCATTTCCAGAAAGCCATCGTATAGTTATATGTGCAATAATTGAGTGCATAGCGCAGTGGAAATACGGCTGATATTTTTTCCGTCGTCTTCGTGGAGGGAAGTATAGTCGGGATAGCAACGTTGTCGCCTGTATGTGACAGACTGGAGTTGCAATATTTTTTTACTTGATAAGCACAACCTCATAACGAAATATTAAGCATTTTCCATTATCTCCCTTCATA
>JAATFC010000199.1 GCA_015655435.1 Chitinophagales bacterium
CTCACATGCGGGCATTGGAAGCAACAGGAGACCAACGATATGCAGCCTCGTCAAAAGCTTTGTGGACGTGGATTACACAAGGTTGGTCTGATTATGATGGCGGTGGCATTAAATGGCGTAAGGAATCTGATGATGTAGGTGACGCCAAAGGCATTCCTGCCAATGGTCCGGCGGCTATCATTGCAGCGAGAAGATATAAAATGTACCCAACTGAAATGAATGGAGGATTCAATAATCTCGAATGGGCTAAACGGATTTATGATTGGATGAAATATCATCAAACGATTCTTTCTTCCGGTAGAATTTTTGAAAATATCAATAATACAAATAGTGACTATTCTTATGATGTAGGAACTTATCTTGGAGCAGCACTAGAGTTGTATGACATAACTAAGGACACTACCTATTTTAATGATGCCGTAAGAATTACCGACTACCACATTTCCCATAACATCAACAAAACCTATGGAGTGATGAAGGATTATGGTGAGCAGAGTGGAAGTGGTGGTGCAGGCAATGATGTCAATCTTTTCAAAGGAATATTTGTGCGCTATTTCACAATCTTAATCCAGAATCCAAACTTACCTGATGCGGACAGGACTCGTTATGTCGCTTTCTTAAAAAACAATGCAGACTATTTGTGGCAAACGGGTACGCAAAAATCACCTGATATCAAATTCAGCTACACTTGGTGGAAAAATCCAGGTGATGCAGAGGTTTGGGGAGATTTGAGATCTGCAATAAGCGGAGCGACTACGATGGAAGCTATGGCGTTATTGAAGTCAAAAGGTTATTTGTAGAAAATCAATTGATAAAAAAACATAAAAATGGGCATGAGTATATCATGCCCATTTTTATGTTCTATATAATAGTACAAACAATTTCTTATTGCTTATTTTATGGCTCAAATACATCATTTGACAATATCCAATGTTGATTTCCCTGACACATGGAAACCTACTATTTTCAAAAGGATAGTGCAGGATGGTTGGTAACAAACGGTCGTTTATCTTTAGCCAATCAAACGTATTGCATGCAATTAATTCTTGGAATCATATATCATCTTTTAGGAGGTGTCGCGTCAGGAAGTTTTTATATTCCATACAAAAAAGTGAAAGGCTGGGCATGGGAATCGCTCTGGATTGCAGGCGGTATCTTCTCATGGCTGGTTGTCCCATTTTTGGCGGCGTGGCTAACAGTTCCAAACTTTACCGATATCATAGCTCATACTGATGGGCATACGCTGATGCTTACCTATATTTTTGGATTGTTATGGGGTATTGGCGGGCTTACGTACGGACTAGGTGTTAGATACTTGGGAGTATCACTCGGAAGCACGATTATACTTGGCATGTGCTCTGTTTTCGGTTCAATTATACCTTCGGTATATTACAATTATTTCCCAGCAGAAGGCCATGATTCATTTTCCGACTTACTCAATAACACTTGGGGCAGAATCGTATTGACGGGAATCGTAGTATGCGTATTTGGAATCATAGTTTGTGGCAAAGCAGGCATGCTGAAAGATAAAGACCTGAAGAAAGAAAAGCAGGACGAGGGAGAATATAAAATAGGTTTGGGTTTGGTTGTCGCTATTATATCCGGTATATTGAGTGCCTGTTTCGCCTTTGGTATTGATGCGGGGAAAGTCATGGCCAATGAGGCAAACGAAATATGGAAAGCATCTCATGCCAATCAGGGCGAATTTTTATTTCAAAACAATGTCACTTACATCATCATCTTGTTAGGAGGACTCACAACTAATCTGATATGGAGCATGACATTAAATGCACGTAACAAAACATTTGGCAACTATACAGACAAGAAAACGCCTCTTTTGAAAAACTATGTTTTCTGCGCCCTTGCTGGGACGACATGGTTTTTACAGTTTTTCTTTTACGGTATGGGCGAGAGCAGAATGGGCAACGGTGCCAGCTCGTGGATTTTACATATGGCATTCATCATTCTAATAGCGAACCTTTGGGGTTTGGTTTTAAAAGAATGGAAAGGTGTGAAAAAGAAAACATTTATTACTGTTATACTTGGTATTGCATTGATTGTATTGTCCGTATTATTGGTAGGCTATGGCAATTCATTAAAATAAATAAGATTAAGAATGGTTTTAAAAAAGTTCGTTTTTTGTCAACTTGTTTTATTGCTCGCTTTAATGCAGGCAAAAGCGCAAAATCCATTCAGTACGTCAAATACGAAATGGATTGGAGAAGGTTACGGAGAAAGTGCGGACTCAAGTCAAGGACAATACTTCCGAAAAGTTTTCCCTATCAAGAAACAAATAAAAACTGCAACACTATACACCACATCAAGAGGATTATATGAGGCGCGTATCAACGGACAAAGAGTCGGAAACGCCTACCTCACTCCTGGCTGGACCAGCTACTCACATCGACTACAATACCAACAATATGACGTTACGAATCTGTTACAAAAAGGAAAAAATGCAATAGGTATAACACTCGGCAACGGTTGGTATCGAGGCATATTGGTATGGGCAAACGCAAAGAATCACTATGGACATACGCTTGCACTGCTGTCTCTATTGGAAATCCAATATAAAGACGGAACAAAAGAAACTATCCCGACTGATCAAAGCTGGAAGAGTTCGGACGGAAGCATCGTATCTGCCGAACTTTATAATGGAGAAACCATTGACAATCGTATCGAAAAAACCGGATGGTCGCAAGCAGATTATAATGACGGTAGATGGTCTTCTGTAAAAATTGCCAATTATGATTTTGCTAACCTTATCCTAACTGAAAATGAGCCTATAAAAAAGCACGAAACATTAACCCCTGCAAAAATCATTACAACACCCAAAG
>JAATFC010000206.1 GCA_015655435.1 Chitinophagales bacterium
AACTCAATCCCAACTTCTTTTTCCGAGCCAATAGACAGTTCATTGTCCATATTGACGCAATCGAGCATGTCTACAACTATTTCAACTCAAAACTGAAGATTGTCCTGAAAAAAAATCCACAAGTAGAAGTTATTGTCAGCAGGGAAAAAGCTCCTCTACTTAAAACATGGATGGGATTCTGATTTTTTTGTCAGAGTCAACGGATTACTACATAACTAAAAACAACTACTCACCCATATAGTTGGGTTCGGCAATCCATATAGTAATACAATTATCATTTCTTGCAATACTGATTTTTTTCGGCAACTAGACACCGCTATTCAGCAGTCAATATTGACGTTTCGGTCGGTATTTGTATTTCTATAGCGTTGATTATTGCTTATTTTGCAGTCATAAAACCAAAAAACCATGACTAGCAAACCGAATTGCGCACTGATAATAATGGTTGCGTCAATATTGCTCACCTCCTGTAATTCAAAACCTTCTGATACGTCGGCCGCCCAAGCACCTTCGGTTGAAACAGATTTCGTCGAACTGAAAGCCGAAGATGCCAATACTCAGGTTAGTTACCCAGGTTCCATTGAGGGAACGGTAAATGTCGATATCAAACCGCAGGTTTCCGGATATTTGGAGACCGTATTAGTGAAGGAGGGCGACTATGTCCAAAAAGGACAATCCCTCTTCAAAATCAGACCAGAAGTCTACAATGAGCAAGTAAACAATAGCAGTGCCGCATTGAAAGCAACTCTTGCCAACCAAGCTACCGCTAAAGTAGAACTAGAAAAAATAAAACCACTCGTCGCCGGAAAGGTCGTTTCGGAAATCCAGCTAAAATCTGCGCAGGCTGCGTATGATGCAGCGACTGCTCAGGTCGAACAGGCAAAATCGGCACTAGGTTCGTCTAAAATCAACGCCAACTTTACTTTAATCAAAGCTCCGGTCAGCGGCTATATAGGTCGCATTCCCAATAGGATCGGAAGTCTTGTCACACCATCGGATGCAACACCGTTAACGACACTCTCCGAAATCAACAACATATCAGTTTATTTCTCGATGACGGAAGCCGATTTTATTGCATTGGAGAAACATGGAGAAACATTGGGATCCAATAGACAAGTAGAACTGCTATTGGCCGATGGTTCCATCTACAAAGAAAAAGGCCGGCTAGAAACAGCCAGTGGTAATATTGACCGCTCCACGGGAAGCATTGCCATGAAAGCAGTGTTTCCTAATCCAAACAAGTTGCTCCGCTCCGGAGGAACGGCCAAAGTGATTATTGGCAATACCGTTAAAAACGTAATGCTTTTACCTAAACTTTCCGTAAAGGATATCCAAGATAAATTTTTTGTGTACAAATTGGGAGACAGCAGTAACGTAGAAATGACACCTATCGAAATAGAAGGAGGTAATGCCACTATGTATTTCATAAAATCTGGCGTAAAACCCGGGGACAAGATTGCCGTCAACCGTATTGATATGCTGCAAATGGGCGTTTCCGTAAAACCAAAAATCGTCTCCATAGACTCCCTATCCAGATAGTTCATTCTCAATAAAAATATTATGTTAAAAAGAATAATAGACCGTCCAGTATTGGCGACAGTCATATCGTTGATTATCGTCATATTGGGTATCATGGGGTTGAATAGGCTTGCAGTCACTAGGTTTCCCGACATCGCACCACCAACAGTTATGGTTTCCGGTTCTTATCCGGGCGGCAATAGCGAAACCGTTATCCGTTCGGTAGTTACGCCATTGGAAGAACAAATCAATGGTGTGGAAAACATGCAGTACATAAAATCTACTGCCAACAATGATGGTTCATTTTCCATCTCCGTAATATTCAAACAAGGGACAAATCCTGACCAGGCTGCCGTGAACGTACAAAACCGTGTACAGCAAGCTACACCTGTATTGCCACAGGAAGTAATCCGTATGGGACTTACCACTTCCAAGCAACAAAACAGTATGATTCTGATTTTCAATCTATTTTCGAAAGACGGAAAATATGATGAAAAATTCCTACAGAACTATGCCAATATCAACCTTATTCCGTCGGTAAAAAGAGTACCGGGCGTAGGCCAGGCACAGGTTTTCGGTTCGAAGGACTATTCCATGCGGATATGGCTCGATCCACGCAAGATGAGCAATTATGCACTTGTTCCTGCCGATATAACCAATGCCATCGCAGACCAAAGTCTGGAAGCTGCACCAGGTAAATTAGGTGAAGAATCCAATGCTGCACTAGAATACGTAATCCGCTACAAAGGAAAAAAGAACCAACCTGAGGATTTCGAAAACATAGTGGTCAAAAACGACGGAGCCAATATAGTAAGACTGAAAGATGTCGCCCGCGTTGAACTAGGCGCAATCAGTTATAGTGGGGACAACCTTTCCAATGGAAGAAATGCAGTTACGATCGCCATATTGCAGACGTCCGGCTCCAATGCCAATCAAATAGAGATTGGGGTAAATGAACAGATTGAACAACTTTCCAAATCTTTTCCTCCCGGCATCGGCTATTCCAAACTGATGAGTACCAAAGAAAGATTGGACGAGGCTACAAGTCAGGTAACACATACATTAATTGAGGCATTCATATTGGTTTTTATAGTTGTATTTCTTTTCCTACAAGATCTTCGCTCAACTATCATCCCTGCAATTGCAGTTCCGGTTGCCATTATTGGTACATTCTTTTTCTTAATGGTACTGGGTTTCACCATCAATATCCTTACACTCTTTGCCTTAGTATTGGCGATTGGAATCGTAGTGGATGACGCTATTGTCGTAGTGGAAGCAGTACATAGTAAAATGGAAGGCTCTAATATGAGTGGTAAACAAGCAACACACAGTGCGATGAGTGAAATCACCGGAGCGGTTATTTCCATTACGTTAGTCATGTCCGCAGTGTTTATTCCTATTGGTTTTATGTCCGGTTCCGCAGGATTGTTTTACAAACAATTTGCCTATACATTGGCAATTGCCATTATCATTTCGGCATTGAACGCGCTGACGTTGACTCCAGCACTCTGCGCTTTGTTCTTAAAAAATTCTCATTCGGAAGAATCTATCGGAGCAAACAAAAAACAAGGTTTCGGCAAACGTTTCTCAACTGCTTTCAATGCCGGCTTCGACAACCTTACTGCAAGATATATCAAAGTGGTACAGTTTTTTGTCAAACGTAAATGGATTGCTACAGTATTTGTTGCTGCAATCATTGGTGTAGCAGGATGGCTGATGTTGAGCACGCCAAAGAGTTTCGTCCCCATGGAAGATGACGGGTTCTTTGTTTATTCATTGTCTATGCCTCCCGGAACAGGACTAACGCCCACGACAGAAGTTACCACAAAAATCAACAATGCGTTGAAAAGCATCGAAGCCATTGATGAAAACACTTCCATTACTGGTTTCAACATATTAAGCAATAGTTCAAGTGCTGCCTACGCGACAGGTTTTGTAAAATTAAAAACCAAAGCGCAACGCGGTGCGGTAAAAGACATTGACGAAATCATGGCCATTGTTGACGGGAAAATGGCTGCAATCAAGGAAGGTATTATTTTCACTTTCCGCATGCCGCCTGTAGACGGTTATGGTGTGAGCAGCGGTGCGGAACTTGTATTGCAGGACCGCCAATCGCGCAGTACGGAAAAGCTAAAAGCCCAAGCAGACTCTCTTATTGCCCGTTTCATGACGATTCCGGGCGTACAAGCCGCATTTACCACTTTCCGTACGGACTATCCACAATTGGAACTAGAAGTGGACGAAGACAAAGCGAAACAATTGGGTGTGAGTGTAGCCAGCTTACTCAATACTATACAAACTTATTTTTCAGGCGACCAGTCTCAAAACTTTTCCCGTTTTGGCAAGTTCTATCGTGTGAACATCAAGGCTGACGGTGTTTTTCGTATGGATGACAAAGCATTCAACGATGTTTTTGTGAAAAATATGCAAGGGCAAATGGTTCCTGTAAGTACACTGGCTACTTTCAAAAAAGTGTATGGACCGGAATCCGTAAATCGTTACAACTTGTACAATGCCCTGACTATAAATATAACACCCAAACCTGGTGTCAGCAACGGACAACTTATGGACGGACTGGAAAATGTACTGAACACCTTGCCCTCTGACCTGAGCTACGAATGGACGGGGTTGAGTCTGGAGGAAAAATCCTCCGGTAATCAGACCATTGCTATATTGGGACTGTGTTTGCTCTTTGTCTATCTGCTTCTCTCCGCACAGTACGAAAGTTATCTTTTGCCTTTGGCAGTGCTGCTTTCTATACCCACCGGTGTATTGGGCGCGTTTCTCGGAACCAAAGCCGTAGGATTGGACAACAATATCTATGTACAGATTGGCTTGATTATGTTGATAGGTCTGCTCGCCAAAAACGCGATATTGATTGTGGAATTTGCGGTACAACGTAGACATTCCGGACAGTCCATCATTGAGTCGGCATTGGCAGGAGCAAAAGCCAGATTGCGTCCCATCATCATGACATCGCTGGCTTTTATTGCCGGCATGATACCCTTGATGGCTTCATCGGGAGGAACGGCAGTCGGTAATCGCTCTATCAGTGTAAGTACAGCGGTAGGTATGCTATCCGGAGTTATATTGGGCATATTTGTCATACCGTTGCTGTACGCTCTGTTCCAATATTTACAAGAAAAAATTTCTGGTAAAAAACAAATTGAGTCACACTCTTAATAATACAAAGAAATGAGGAAGAATATATCCACTATATTTCTAACAAGTCTAGCAACAACAATAGTATTGGCATCTTGCGTTGTTGGTAAAAAATATACGCCTACCTCTTTAGAGATACCTGATAAATACCGTGAAGAAATTACACTTACGGCTGACACTATTTTACTTCCTTGGAGGACATTTTTCAAAGACCCTCAACTAGTTACATTGATAGAAAAAGCTTTGCAAAAAAACAACGATGTTTCCGTAGCATTGAAAACCATGGAACAGATGGACCTCGCCATGCAGCAAGCGAAAAAATCATTGCTGCCTATGGTACAGGCTACAGTAGGTGCCAATAGAAGCTACCCATCAAAAAACAGTTTAAACGGGTCATTAACCGAACAGTTCATCGGAACAAAATACATTGACGATTTCAGTGCAAGTTTGGGCATTTCGTGGGAAGCAGACATCTGGAGAAAAGCCAAAATGCAAAAAGACCAGGCTCTTGCCAATTATTTTGCCCAAAAGGAGAACCTTTCTGCATTGAAGACCCGCATTATCAGCAATGTCGCTCAAGCATACTATAACCTATTAAGCCTGGACGCACAGCTAAAAGTCGCTAAACAGAATGTGGAACTAAGCGACAGCACGCTCGCCATGATGCACCTGCAATACAACTCGGGATTGATTAACTCCGTTGCTATCGGGCAAACCGAAGCACAGAAAAAAACAGCAGAACTAATAATCCCCTTAGCAAAACAAAACATTACAGTGCAGGAAAATGCACTAAGTATTCTTTGCGGCTCGTATCCTGATGCCATTTCGAGAGCTTCGAGCTTCGATAGTTTTGTATTGGATGATTCTTTTTCGGCCGGCGTACCCGCGCAACTGTTGAGCCGTCGTCCTGATGTAAAAGCAGCCGAATATGCTGTTATAGCGCTCAATGCAAAAACGGGTCTGGCCAAAGCCAATATGTATCCGTCAATTAGTCTGTCTGCACAAATAACAGCCAACTCCTATAAGTTCAACCAATGGTTTGACCTACCCGGCTCTTTGGCTAAAAACCTAGTTGCAAACCTTACTGCTCCGATTTTTCAAAAAGGTGCATTGAAAACTGAGTATAAAACAGCCCTAATCGAACAGGAAAAAGCCGTAATTCAGTTCAGACAGACCGTTCTCAATGCGGTAAGCGAGGTTTCGGACGCCATGGCAAAATCAAAAGGTGCTTCCGACAGGCTGGCATTGACACACGAAAAAGGAATCATACTTGAAAAAACCACACGCGACGCATTATTATTGTACAACAGCGGCATGGCTACTTATCTGGAAGTATTGACTGCACAAAACAGCAGACTCCAAAACGACCTTGAGAGCACCAATATTCGATTGGAAAAATTCAATAGCGTCGTTGACCTGTATAAATCACTTGGAGGCGGTGTAGAACAATAACACATCTATTCTTTCAATATCTAAAGCAAAAATCTTCATACAGCGGGGATTTCCATGTGCAGAATATTTAAATATTACGCACATGGAAAGCGTACAGTTTTCCTTCAGAATCCAAATCCATATTTGAATAGTCAATCATTTTTATTGAGTGAAATAAATTTATATGTGTATTTTCACGCCTATAATAAATAGATTAGAGTCTTAATTTACCAACTGTACTCTACACCAACTGTTCACCAATATGGAAAAATCAATCCGATTGAGCCAAGGTTCTTCTTGGTATCTCTGCCTTTTGTTTTTCTGGGGAGTATGTGCTGTATCCGCGCTATGCCTCATGTCAAAATCCGAACTTTTCTTGGCCGTCAACCATTTCAGAAATCCTATACTGGACATAATCGGAACTATCCTAACCTTTATGGGCGATGGGATTTTTACATTGACGATTATTGTTTTTTTCATTGTTACAAAAAATAGAAAACTAGCATGGATTCTGCTTTGCAGTTTTTTATTGTCCACCGTGTTTTGCCACTTTTTGAAAAATATTGCCCCAGAGATGCGTCCTGCCGGATATTTCCCAGGCCCTTCCATTGTGAAAAGCCCAAGTTGGGTGTCTGTAAGAAGATTCAACTCTTTTCCTTCGGGGCATACAACGACCGCATTTGCCACAGCGACAATATTGGCATTTTACTACAAAAAAGTCTGGATTTCTATTCTCTGCTTTCTTCTTGCAGTGTCGATAGGCTATTCAAGAGTGTATCTAGGGCAGCATTTCGTTGGCGATGTGTTTACAGGTTCTTTTTTAGGCATGCTATCATCATTCATTTGCATATTCAACTACAGAAGCCCCATTATACAAAAAGGGCTCGGGCTGGAATATCTATTCAAGAAAAAAGAGTCTATTAGTGAGCAAAACCTAGAACGCTTTTTTTAATGTAGTTGTTGGTATGGGTTGCTTTAGGCTAAAACAAAAAATGGTCCGCGTTTCCGCGAACCATTTTCAATATCATATTATCCATCAACTACTGCCCTTGAGCCAAACTATAAGCTTTATTTTCTCCTAGTTTCAATAGGGATTCTACGGAAATGACCTTGATAACATTGCTCGCGTTTGCAATTAGGTTATTGATTTCGTCCTGGGACAATGCAGATTCGGATTCAAAACGAACACCGTAAATATTGGTGAGATTGGTATAGACCGAACCTGTAGGCCAAACCTGCGTACCGCGATTACTGATATTTACCAACTTGATTTTATCGGTTGCGATAGTCTTTGCTTTTTCGGCCAATACATTTGGTTGCTCGGTTGACTCTACAAAAAAGTCAATACCAACAATGGTTTCAGGTTCTTGACTCTTCGAAAGCATCATTACATTTTCTTTCAGATTGGATTCTGCAATGGAGATTGGATTATTTGGCGCACCAACTTTTGCTCCTTGTGTCGGTTTTTTACCAAAATTTTCAATGATGGCTTGTGCAAAACCGCTCGTGTTCAACGAAGCTGTTGCTCGGTCTCCGAAATCTCCCGTATGCACACCCGATTCTAATGTATAAAGCAGCGAATTTTCAATATTTGCAGCACTTTCCGTGAGTCCAAGATGGTTCAACATCGCAATACCACTCAGCAACAGAGCTGTCGGATTGGCAATACCTTTTCCGGCAATATCAGGCGCTGTGCCGTGTACCGCTTCAAAAATACAGATACGGTCTCCGATATTGGCAGACGG
>JAATFC010000075.1 GCA_015655435.1 Chitinophagales bacterium
CTTTACCTAAAGAGACGAAGTTCGTACCGTCAATAGATCGTTGTATTTCAAAACCTCCAACCGTCGGAGTTCTAAATGTATATGTCCACGACAATTGAGCCACAGTCCCAGTGGATGCAGATGCAGTAAGAACAGGTGCAGACTGTAGTGAATCATTTACAGTTGTAACTCCTTTAATTATAGAATATGGCGAGGCTCCTAATTGGTTTGTTGCATTTATTCTATAAAAATATCTAGTCGCATTTTTGACGGAAGAGTCCGAATAGGAGAGAATATTTTTCGCCAATGTCACAACCCTACTAAAGGTCACACTATCTGTTGAACGCTCTACATTAAATTGATACGTTGAGCTTGTAGCGACAAAAGTCCACGATACTTGTGCAACCGTTCCTATAATCCCAGCAGACAGAGTAATCCCAGGTATGCTCAGCAGCGAATCTGTTATTTTAACTACATTGGAATAGGGAGAACTAGAAAGATAATTCACTCCTCTTACTTGATAATAGGTATTTTTTGTTGTGTCTGTCAACGTATCGGAGTAAGACGTAATTGATTTATCCAATGTTTTCAATAAAGTATAGTTGACCGCATCAGCAGATTTATACAATTGATAAGACCCCGCCGTATTCATGATATTGCTCCAACTCAACGGTACTATGTATTGAGCCCTTATTCCAGCAGTAAGCGTGGATGCTGTTTTGAGTGTGTCATTGGCCGTTGTGATTTTTACTGCCGTGGAATATTGTGAAAACAGTGTATCGTATCGTGCTCGGATACGATACCAATACGCAGTATTTTGAACAGTAGGCGTATCCCGATATGTAGTTGTCGGTGCGGCCACAGACGCTAACAAAGAAAAATTCGTTCCATCCGCAGACCTCTGAATCTCGTAGCCAGCAGAAACTGAAGGGTTGGCACTTACAGTCGACGTCCACGACAATGAAGCATATGTACCGATAGAAGCCGCTGAAGCCGTTAGGGTAGGAGTTGTGGGTGCTGGTACGCTCGCATATCCCCTCAATTCCGTCACAACCATAAGTCCTGCACTTCCCAATCCGGTATAGGTAAACTTATAGTATGTATAGTTATTTGCATTGTTGAATGCAGCCGAAAAAGTAGTAGCCGAACCTACAGATCTGCTGTCTAGTTGCACCCAATTGATATTGTCATTTGACCCACTTATTGCAACTGTTTGGGGAAGATATGACGTAGAGTAAAATATCGAAGTGTAATAAACAAGCTTTGCGGCTTGTTTAAGCTGAACGGTTATATTGGACGTAGTGACACCCCAATAAACATAAGTGCCAGTACTACCATCATACAGATTTGTAGCCGTCCCATACGAAGGTGTAGGGGAAAACGTCGTGGCTGCTATATTGGCTGTCGTAAACAGATTTGTTTGGGCTCTTGACACCAAACAGAAACTCAAGACAAAAAGAGTCAGTAGGTGCGCTTTGCGTAAGTACATTTTCATATTCATTTTTTCTTAGAAGCAATCATGTTATTTAATAGTATTATTGACGCCAGAGACAATATCTGGAACAAGCTTGCCAGCCGGGACATAGATTGATTGGCCTCTTAGACCTTGTAAATATTGACCGTAGAAAGCAGAGGATGTAGCTAATCCCTGTACATTGAAAAACATTATTCCCGCTTGCCCTGCCGCGGCAATTTTTTGGGCAGTACCTATTTTGTCTGCATCGCTACCATCCGTTTCGGATGTAGCCGCAAACACTTTGTTTACAGGAAATCCCAACGCAGCTCCCTGTGACACAAAATTAGAGGGATAGTAAGGACTAAAAGCGGCATCCACCCAGTCACCCATTTGTTTACCTTCATAAGTTCCCGTCGCATTGCCACCGTAGATATAGTAACACACATAAACTTCGGGCAGCAACTTCTTAATCTCTGCCATTGCTACTACATAAGAATTGGAAAGCGGTGTTCCATAAGAACCAGAAGTATACTCGTCGTCCGACAAAATAGCAGAATAGCCCTTGTTACGCACTTCAATGGCCACCAATTGTGCAAATGCTTTCGCGTCCTCAATACTAATAAAATTGGTCCAGCCCGCAGGGTCCCAGTTTCCCAAAAGAGATAAGCCCACTTTCATTCCTTGATTCTGCATATAACGCAGCATACCGACACTATTCATAGCCGTCATTTGCGTATTATATTTAACAAAAGGACGACCTGTAGCGGGATTGATATTTATGTTAGCAGAAAACGCAAAAGCCACGTCAAAAATAGGCTTGTGGGTAACTGCATCCTGATAATAAAGAACATTAGGAAAATAACGATCATTAACCTCAACCAAGGCTATCATCTTGTTTTTCTTGTTGAAAAGAGAATTAGTATCCACGATGCCCGTAATCTTCGACAAAGAATCTGCGATACGCATAGAATCCCTTTTTTGTGCCGCTACCTGTTCCAGCCAAGCAATCTGTGCGGCTGTTACTTGTGTTACAACTCCGTCTTCTATTTGGGGCAGTTCGCCATCTGATTTTGTTTTCGTACAAGAGTATATCACTAAAAGAGTTCCACACATCAATAAACATATGAATCTTTTCATGCTGTATGTTTTTTAAATATTGCTACTAAATATTATTAATTGAATAAGGTCGGCACATTTTATTTTACATCCCACCAGACCCTGTTTGTTGGCAGGTCCGCGCCCCCCATCCGCTGTAATGCAGCCTGATAGTTTAAGGCATTCGCCTGGTTCTCGGTTCCCGGATATGGAAGTCTTCTTGGTATCGTTCCGTTCGTGATATTGTTTACATAGTTAACAGGTGTCAACACGGGAAATCCTGTCCGTCTCCAATTGCTCCAACTTTCCGCAAAATCAAACAAAGAAGCAACCCAGTATTGCGAATTGATAGCATTCAAAGAACTATCCAATGTACTCCCCAGCTTTAAATTATTGACAAACTTGGTAGTTGAATCTGCAGGAATCGCCAAGCTTTCATCCAATTGGGCAAGCGTCTGTACGGCACTTTGAACCCCATTCTGATAATGTTGAAGAGCTGATCCGGAAATACTCCAACCTCTAGCACTTGCTTCAGCCAACAAAAGCTCCGTTTGTGCATAGCTGATAAGACATATTGGGAAATTTCTTTTTGCAAAGACTCCGAATCTTGGTCTTGCATAATTCCCTAATGGAGATGCATTGGAGTTTGTTCCTGTCGCGCCTGGATAGTTGGGTGCAGACTGAATGCCTGTGGTACCGCTTAGATCATATCCATTGGGCATCCCGACTGGCGCAGCACCCTTTGGAGTGTAGAGAATCCCAGCGTGCGCAATATCATTGTTATACGTCAATCCCGTATCTGCCTTCTCTGCCAATACGTATAGTCTGGGGTCGTTATTCTTAAGCAAATAATTTATAAAGGTGTTGCTCCATCTCAATTCTTGAAAGTCGGATGTAGTAAGCAGGTCATTCATTGTCTTGTTCACCGTCAGCGCATCAGACCCGCCGCTCATTTTCATGATTGCATTGTCGCTGCTGCTGGCGAATGTCTTTCCAGATGCCATTTCAGCATATTTTTTCGCTGTTGCAGGATCTACTTTTACCAATCTCATTGCTACTCTCAACATGATAGAATAACCCAATTTTTTCCATTGAGCAATGTCTCCCTTGTATATCATATCTCCTGTAGCCAACGGTTTGCTCGCATCTAACTTTCCAATTGCATCGTTCAATTGCTCCAGCATATCCGGATAAATACTGGACTGCTCATCATACTTGGGCTTCAAAATACCTTGGGAAACTTTACCACTCTCTGAATATGGTATATCGCCATATATATCCGTAATACGCTGCATACTCAGCACCCACATAATCCGACTCATCTGTATCAGATTGCTGTATTTGGTGGCATCTTTTTGTTCTGCCAGATTTTGTGCGGCGACCAACTGCGATGCATAATTTTGTCCGTCTAAGAAGAACTGTCCATTATAGCCCAACAATTGATTGTTGTATTTGTCACCACCGCCATATTGTACCATTGTGGATGCCATCGTCTGTGTCATACAGGCAAACTCCAATAGTTGGTATTCGGATATGTTAGCATAACCAAGCTCTCCTGTTGCGAACAAATTGTTCGGATCGTAGTCTTTAGTCCCTATCAGCGTTGGGTTGGTATTTATCTCGTTGAAGTTCTTCGTGCAACTTGCCAATATAAAAATCCCAAAAATCGTCGCATATAATAAATATCTATTCATATTATTGTTATAGTTGAAATATGGTTATTGTAATTACTTAGTTCTTAAATTTAAAATCTACGTTGACTCCAAAAGTGCGCGTTGGTGGAACGCCTATGGACTGTAAGCCGGCATTACCAGGCAAGGAAGAATAGCTGTCTTCTGGGTCAATATTTGGCGTGTTCTTCATCAGTATCAATAGATTTCTCGCTACTAAAGAGACATTGATGGATTCAAAGAATGTTTTGGCCAATATATCCGGGGTAAATGCATAGCCCAGTGATATTTGTCTTAGCTTGATGAAGCTACCATCATACACGGTAATTGTAGTGACGTTTCTTGCAAGGTTTTGATAATAGCTCTGGGCAGAAACTACCGTTGTATTTGGTAATCCTGTCTGATAGTCCACTCCCTTGGCAAGAATACCCGTCTCTCTGCCTGCCAAGGTATTTTTGTCTAATCCATCATACATAGTAAGAAAATTGGTTCCGGACAAAACTTTAGCCCCAAATCTATAGTCAATCAAAAAGCCAAGATTAAAATTTTTGTAACGGAAACTATTGTTTAAGCCGCCATAGTATTTTGGAATACCGGAGCCCATTGCTGTAAGTTCTCCTCGCATAGGAATACCGCTATTCGTAATAATGTTTCCATTGGCATCATAGCTATAATCATAGGCATATATCTGATACAAAGGCAGACCTTTCTGACTTGCGACAAAAGCACTCGTGTTAAATGGTCCAACGCTCGGTCTGTATTGTCCCTGTCCGTCTGCTCTTATAGTACCTGTGACATCTCCAGACTCAACTAATTTGTTTTTTACACTAGTGAAATTGAAAGAAACATCCCATTGAAAATCATTTTTCCGTATTGGAGTGCCGGTCAATTCCAATTCCAGACCCTTATTAGATGTAGAACCCAATGGCGCGTAAATTGATGTTGCACCAGTTGCAATACTCAATGTCTGTGCAATCAATTCGTTCTTGGTGCGTTTGGAAAAATATGTTGCATTAACTCCAAATCGTCCCTCAAACCAACGCGTCTCCAAACCAACCTCAAGCTCTTTCATCTTAAATGGCGCTATATCCAATATAGATGCCTGGGGGTTGGTCGTACCGTAAGTAATGCCATTATTTGTACTTTGGGGGAGATAATAAACTTGTGTCTGAAATGGTCTTGGCTCTCCGTTGGTTTCTGCGTAAGCAGCTCTCAATTTTCCATAACTTAATTGGGGAATGTTAACCAAATTGCTAAACAAAAAACTAGCAGATACCGATGGTGCAAACACAGGAAGATTTTTGGAAAGGGCTTCGCTATACCAATCCCATCTACCTGTCGTACTTAGATTAAGGAATTGCTTGTATCCAAAATCTGCTGAATAATACGCTGAATTTGTTTTTATTCTTTGGACAATGTCTCCAGTATAGTTAGACGGTTGAATAGGCTGAGCTGCATTTACCAGATTTCCAACCGTATAGGGCAAAGAAGACCATTGCGAGCCGCCCACATAACCAACTTTATCGTAATTATATTGTCTCTGGCTGATACCGCCCAATACATTTATATTGAAATCGTTGCTAATTTTTTTATTGTATCCTAGCAAGGCGTCCATATTAAGTTCGGTTGATTTTGCAGTAGACTGTTCTTGCAGACCGCCTAGTTCCTTATAGCCCGTTCCTACGGGCTCTATATTGAGCACACCGTCATTGAGATAATCCAAACCTAATCGACCTTGTGCATACAGCGCCTTGCTAAAGTCGTAGCGTATTGAAGTAGAACTTGTAAATCTATTTCTCGTAGTGTTATTAATACCTCTGTATGCCGCAAACCAAGGATTGGTTGTATAGCCGTCGGAGCTCAATGCCAACTCGTCTTCTCCAACTATGTTGTTAGCTGGTATATAACCAGGTTTTAAAATCTTCGGATCCACATTACCCGGCAACAAAAACATTGTCCAGTTGGGGTTTCTCGACATATCATTTAAATAAGGGCGATTTTTTACGTTCTCATTCAAATAGTTAATCATCGCCGTCACCTTTAACTTATCGGAAATATTCTGCGTAATATTCAAATTGGCAGAATATCTTTTCAAATAACTATTCGGTATTACGGATTGGTTATTGGTATTGGAAAGGGATAAACGCATATTGCCGTTTTTTCCACCATTTACAACTGATACTGTATTGATGAAGACTGGAGCCAATCTGTAAAATTTGTCCAACTGATTTTCTACCGGACTATATGGATGCATATTCCCATCCAAACCCATAGTAGGTGCGCCGTCAAATTTTTCACCCCAACTCAATATCCCTGAAGCTACAGCACCAGCAACCGTTGTGGGTCTTTCTCCGTTACTTCCTTGTCCATATACTTTCTGATAGTCTTCGTAATTAATAACGCTATTCACACTCATATTAGTCGTGTATTCTACAGCAAATTTGTTCGCGCCTTTTCCTGATTTTGTAGTGACAAGTATAACACCGTTTGATGCGCGTGTACCATATAAGGCTGAAGATGTAGAACCTTTCAATACTGTAATGTTTTCTATATCGTCCGGATTCAAACTCGAGATACCATCTCCCATATCGGCGCCGCCATAAACTCCCGCGGATCCGTTTTGGTTATTACTCATCGGAACGCCATCAATAATAATCAATGGAGATGTGCTACCAGAAAAATTACTCACACCTCTCAATAAAATCCTTGCAGAAGAACCTGGTCCACTACTAACAGAATTAATATTCAGACCGGCAACCCGTCCACTCAAGCTATTGGCAATATTGGGTTCTTTCGCCTGGTTAAATAAATTAGAGTTGACGGAGGTTACCGCATATCCAAGGTTTTTTTGTTGTTTGGATATTCCCAAGGCTGTAACGACTACTTCCTGCATAGCATTTGCAGCAGTTTTCAATACAACTATAATATTGTCTTTGCTTTCTATGTCCACAACCTCGGTGTTGTACCCAACATAGGAAACGGTTACAGAAATAGCGCCGCTCGGTATCGTCAACATAAAACTACCATCTTCTTTTGTTGATACACCTTTTGTAGATCCTGTTATCTGAACGAAAGCGTTGCCCAGCGGTTTGCCGACGGAATCTGTAACAAACCCTTTTAATTGTCTATCCTGCGTACTGGATGCCGCGTTGGACTCATCATCGTTTTGTTTGCTTTTGGGAACGAGTATTATTTTGTTGTCAATATATTTATACTGCACGTTTTGACCGTCAAATACACTTTTCAATACATCACCCAATGTTACGTTATTACCATTGTAGGTGATTTTCGTCTGTGGGTCAATTACACTCGGACTATAAGAAAACTTAACAGGCACTTGCTTTTCGACCAACTTTAGAAAGCTTTGCATCTCTATATTGTTGGCGTTGATACTGATTCGTTTTTCCAATAGGCTGCTTTGCGCATTTACGCTTTTGGTAAATACACAGCATACAATTAACAGAATAAAAAAGACTTGGTACTTTGAATTTTTCATATGACTCCTTATATAATCTTTTCGATTAGCTTGGCGCATAATTCTCATTGGGCAAACACGTTTTATAAATTAAAAAACCGTATGTTAATTATTTCTTCAGCAATAACATTAAGTCAATTCCTATTTTATAGTATCGACTATCAATAGAATGTCCATTAGTCTATAACTATTTCTCACAACCAGAACCTTTTATCAATATATTGATTCCTTTTACTTCGTAACTCGAACCCATCGTACTACACAGTATGTCCAACTTGGTATATAGATTTTCGGTTGAAATATCTCCGGTAAACAAGCAATTGTTCAATGCATCATTTTCAACCTCCAGCTTGACTCCATAGTATTTTTCTATGATAGGAACGATCTGTTTGAGTGTAGCCGACTTAAAGTCGAATAGGCGGTTATCATATTTTAAAACATTGCCGTCCGCATCTTTTTCTACGGTTGGTAGAGGTGTATCAACAAGGGTTGTGCTAAATATTCTTTTGTCTTCTATATAAATAACTTTCTGATTGGGCGTTATGATAGCACCATCATTGATACCTGCAACTTTTTTATTGACTAGTTTATCATTTTCAAAAACTTCAACTTTCCCAGACCTGACCTCTACTTCTGTTTGGTTATTGTTGGTACTTTGTTTTATGAAAAATTTTGTTCCCAGCACTTTCGTAATTAAATTTTTGTGGAAAACTAGAAACGGATGCTTGGGGTCTTTCTCAATATCAAAGAATGCGTCTCCTTCCAAATAAACTTTGCGCTCTTTGTTTCCCAAGAAATCCTCTGGAAATGCCAGTACCGCTTTTGGTTGGAGTGTTACTTTACTACCGTCTTCCAGGTTTAGAGTCAGTGTACTATGTGTAGTATTGGTAACGGATTTTACATTTTTCAGATGCAAAATGCTTCCATAGATAGATTGTTCTCCAATATTTTTATTAGCAAAAAAACATATTGCCAAAGCAAAAACCAATATAATACTGGCTGCTATACTCCACCTTTTTATTATATTTTTTCTTTTAGGAAATATGCTGATAGTCTGCTGTTGCGTATTCTGAACCTTGGGACCATAGTTCAATATTTTTTCCATGATGGCAGCGGCTCTCTGTTCGTTCATGCCCTCTTGTTCTTCTTCAAGAGCAGAGTCATCCAGCATTTGCTTTACATGTTTGTGCAAAATATCATCATACCTACCAGATGAAATATATTCAGATAGTTTGGCTCGTTCCTCATCGGAACACAAGTCTAATGTGTATTTGTCTAACAGTTGAAGTAACTCCTGCTTTATATGATTCATCTGTGGCAAACAGAGATTATTTTTAAAAAATAGCCTCTATTGTAATAAGACAATCTCACGAAACAAATGGAGTACAGAATGTGAAAAAAATTATAAAATATCTTTTAAAAGATAAAAAATACAAAGGCTTGCAGCTTCCTTTATATAGTTGCGAAGAAAATTCATCGCTCTTGCCAAATGTGTTTTTACCGTTAGGGGAGAGATATTTAATATTTCCGCAGCCTCTTTGTAAGTGTATCCTCGTTCTTTGACCAATCGGTATATTTCTCTTTGTTGTGTGGACAGGAGAGATAGTCCTTTTTGTAATATACGTTCGTATTCTTTGTCCAGTACCCGCGAAAAAGTTTGGTTATCTTCTGCTGATATAGATTGTTGCTGATATTCCGCACGCATCTTATTGTCCGTAAGTGTCCGTTTGTATCTGTTCACAATCTGGTTTTTCCCGACCGTATGCACCCAAGACTCGAAAGACTTTACATCACGTAGGTTTTCTCTATGAAGCCATACTTTCAGAAAAACATCCTGTACGACTTCTTCTGCAATAGCCGGACTTTTGACATATGCTAGCGCAACCTTGTATATTTTATTTTTGTGGGTTTGGAACAGCTCGCGGAATGCGTACTCGCTTCCCTCGCTAAGCATGTGCAACAAGTCCGTTTCATTATAGGTCATATGGCAATCTATCTTATTACGGTGACCGTGTACTTATATATGATACACGCCTTCTATATTGTTTGATAGTTTTAATTTACTATACAATGGCGTTGTGTTAATAAATCAACGCAAAGATATAATCCACTATGCATTTAAAAATACTTTACCTATTGTTTAATATTTTTTAAAAGCGCGGGTACGCATCCCAGACTCCTGTCTTTTCGCACAAGAGCTTGAAAATAATAGTTACGGATAAAAACATTTCATCAATATAATGGCTCTGCCTTAATAAACCAACATTAGGTAAAATGAAAGGATATTTTGAGAAAAATAAAACAGATTTTTAATGCGTTGACTCGTCCAAATTGTCTGCACATACAGCCACTATTATACTTCCTCATATTTTTTAGCTCATTTTTCGTAATTTAGCAACAATAGATTCTACATATTGTAGATTTTCCTACAAACAGCAATATGTACAAAACTCATAGTAAAAAAGTCTAGCTCTATCTGAATAGTAACGATATTGTTTTATTCAACATTTGATGACAAGCCTACTCGCTTCATCAAAACTTCAACTTTTTTTAAGAAAAAACTTGGTTATGAACGAAAATGGATTGGGGAAAGAAATCTGGAAAACAGTTGAATTTGATTTTGAGTTTACCAACGACTGTAGATTCGAGGTTTCCAATTGGGGTAGGGTGAGAAGTTTCAATAAGATAGCGGATGGTCGTTTTTTGAATGGCTCAATGACGGAGGGGTACAAAGTCATCCGTCTTAAACTATACAAACCTAGAGACGAGGCTTCCGAACAAAAATTTGACGAGCTCAAAAAGGCTATTTCTAATTTGTACAAAAAAAGAAGAGAAAAGATAAACAACAATGACTATTCCGAAAGCATTGAACGAACAACAAAGCTTCTTGAAAAAAAGAAATCCGAACTAAGCAAAAAACTTCAAAAAAACCTGAAAGAAAGAACCATCAACCACCACTTTCTGGTACACAGACTCGTTGCTGCTTACTTTCTTCGCAAACCAAAACCCGAACAAACTGTAGTCGGACATCTCGACTTTGACAAACTAAACAATCAGGCAACAAACCTAAAATGGATGACCCCTGAAGAAAACCAAATCCATCAAAGCAAAAGTCCTAACGTAATTTCCGAAAAAAAATGGAGAAAGCACACTAGAAAACCCAGAACCGTTGGTCTAAAGCTAACTTCCACCCAGGTAATGCACATAAAACGTCAACTTGAAAGAAAAAGACCTGTCAAGCAAATAGTCAAACAATTCAGCATATCGGAAATGCAGGTATGGCGGATTAAAAGCGGTGAAAATTGGTCGCACGTCAAGATATAGTATAGATTGTGAAAAAATTTGATTTTGTTTTAAAAACAAAATCAAAAAGAGACTGTCTGTTTTATCTTATAAGAACAACTGTTCCTTTTTTAACTATTGTTTCCGAATTGCCATTTTCGGAATTATCACCACTTATATTAAAAGACAATTGCCAAACAAAAGTTCCCGTCGATTGCACATTCCCTTTCAATGTACCGTTCCATCCCTCCATA